>NZ_BAAAZP010000115.1:0-18905 GCF_039536965.1 Nonomuraea antimicrobica
TCTGCGCCGATGGTACTGCACTCGGGAGGGTGTGGGAGAGTAGGTCACCGCCGGACAATCATTCAGGAAGGGCCTGACACGGTTCGTGTCGGGCCCTTCCTGCATTTCTGGGGTCTTTTGCTGTGGCTTCTGGGGAGAGAGTGAGGCTTGGCCGGGGTGGCTGGGCCTTTTTTGTTTTCAGGGGGTCTTGATCGGTGTTCTGAGGTCTATCGTGTGGGTTGGTTGGGGCGGCTGGCGTTTGGGGGGTGCGTGGTAGCGTCCTGAGGGGTGAGTGGGCTGTGGGGGGTGTGGTTTGGTTTTTCTTGTGTGGTGAGAGGGGTTCTGGCCGGGGGTGGTCGGAGCCTCTTTTTTATTCGGGGAGTGGGCGGAGGATGAAGACGCCCCATCCCAAGTGGTCGCGGCCGTACTCGAGGTGCGAGCGTTGTGAGCGGGTGAGGAAATCGCGCATTCCCGGTACGTCTGGGTCGTCCGGGTTGTCGCGCAGCCAGTCGCTGACCGTCCACCATTGACTCGCCATGTACCGGTCCCATGTGTCCGGGCTGGCCAGGACCATTTCGAGGAGTTCGAAGCCAGCCTCTTCTGCGCGGTCGGCCGTACCGATGAGGGAGGCCAAACTGTCGCTGTCCATTCCCAGCGCGGTGCAGGCCGCCGGCGGGGGTGGGGATATCCAATAGCAGTCGCCGACCAGCACGATGCCGTTCGGGCGCAACCAGCGGCGCATCAGCGACAAAGTCCCTTGGAGGCCGCCGCCGATCCAGGTCGCGCCGATGCAGGAAACGACGTCGAACGACGCCGGAGCATCTTCGTACGCGGCGGCGTCGGCTTCCACGAACGTGATGCGGTCGGCGACGCCAAGCTCCTGGGCTCGGGCTTCGGCGGCACTCAGGAACACTTTGCTGATGTCGACCCCCACGCCCCGGATGCCGTATTCGGCGCCCCAGCGGCAAAGCAATTCGCCCTTTCCGCACGCCAGGTCGAGCAGGCGGGTGCCGGGCGTGAAGTCGCAGATCTCGCCGAGGAGGTTGAGCTTGTCGTCTGTCAGCGGGTTCAGAATTCGGTGGCGGGACTCGGCGATTTCATGGAAGCGTAGTGACATGGGGAGCAGTCTTGTCGGGCCGTCGTTTACGGTCCAGTCAATATCCGGACTGCGCGAGGCTCGGGGACGTTCCGGGGCTTGCTAGGCTGGAGTGAGCGGGCCACCCCCACGGGTGGCCTTCGTCGCGTAAGGCCCGAGGGCGGGCGGCGACCAGCCGCGGTGGACCGTCGTTGTGAGTCCGCTGGTTGAGCCAACGAAATGGACCAGAAGTGAACAGAGATAACGGATCGGACGACGGCCAGCGCGGGCGCGGCGACTACGAAGACAGGCGCTCAGGCGGAGGAAGCAGGAGCGGCGGTTACGGCTCTCGAGGGCGAGACTCCGGCGGCGACCGTCCGTTCCGTTCCGGGGATGACCGGCCGCGTTCCCACTCCCGTGACGACCGCGGTCCGCGGCGTGACGACTCTCGAGACGATCGGGGTCCGCGGCGTGACGACTCCCGCGATGACCGCGGTCCGCGGCGCGAGGGCGATGAGCGCCGTTCGTTCCGTGACAGGGATGACCGTGGCCCGCGCCGTGACGGTGGTTACGGCGATCGGCGCGAGGGCGGCGGTTACGGCGGGCGCCGTGAGGGCGGTTACCGGGACAACCGCGGCCCCCGACGTGAGGGGGACGATCGCGCACCTCGGAGTGACGAGCGCCGTACCTATCGAGACCGTGACGATCGTGGGCCGCGCCGTGAGGGTGGTGGTGGCTACGGGGATCGCCGTGAGGGGGGTTACGGAGGTCGTAGTGAGGGCGGGTTCCGTGATGACCGTGGTCCCCGTCGTGAGGGCGGCTTCCGCGATGACCGTGGTCCGCGCCGTGAAGGCGGCGGCTACGGGGGTCGTCGTGAGGGCGGGTTCCGTGACGATCGTGGGCCCCGTCGTGAGGGCGGGTTCCGCGAGGATCGCGGTGCGGGCCGGGAAGGCGGATCCGCCCCGCGTCGTGAGGGTGGTTATGGCGACCGGCGTCCGTTCCGTGAACGGGATGACCGCGGGCCGCGTCGTGAGGGCGGTTACGCGAGTCGTGGCGAGGGCGGGTTCCGTGACGATCGCGGCCCTCGTCGCGAGGGCGGCTTCCGGGATGACCGGGGGCCTCGTGGGGAAGGCCGATACGGCGACCGGCGCGAGGGCGGTTCCGCTGACCGCGGACCTCGCCGTGAGGGTGGCTCCGGTGACCGTCGTGAGGGCGGCGGCTATGGGGGTCGTCGTGAGGGCGGTTTCCGTGACGATCGGGGGCCGCGCCGTGAGGGCGGGTTCCGGGAGGATCGCGGTCCCCGTCGTGAAGGTGGGTTCCGTGACGATCGGGGGCCCAGGCGTGAAGGTGGGTTCCGCGATGATCGGGGGCCCAGGCGCGAGGGTGGGTTCCGTGATGACCGGGGGCCGCGTCGTGAGGGCGGCGGGTACGGCGACCGGCGCGAGGGCGGCGGTTACGCGGGTCGTCGTGAGGGCGGCTACGGTGACCGGAGCGAAGGCGGTTTCCGGGATCGGGGGCGTGGCGACTCGCGTCCGTTCTCACGTGAGGGGCGCGACGACCGTTCCGGTCCGGGGACCCGTGCGCGCTACGGCAGGTCCGACCGCGACGAGGCCGCCGAGGCGCCGCAGCGTGAGAAGTTGCCCGAGATGGCGCCCGACATCACCGTGGACGAGCTCGACAAGGAGGTCCTGGAGGAGCTGCGTTCTCTTCCCGGCGACCTCGCCATCCTGGTCGGGCGGCACCTGGTGGCCGCCGAGCGGGCGCTCCAGGACGACGACCCCGAGCAGGCGTACGAGCACACGAAGGTGGCGCGGCGGTTCGCGGCCCGCATCGGCGTCGTGCGTGAGGCCGCGGGCATCGTCGCCTACCACGCGGGTCACTACTCCGAGGCGCTGAGCGATCTGCGGGCGGCCAGGAGGATGACGGGGTCGGACGCGTACCTGCCGATCATGGCCGACTGTGAGCGTGGTCTCGGCCGTCCGGAGCGCGCCATCGACCTCGTACGTTCGCCGGAAGCCGAACGCCTCGACCGGGCCGGACGCATCGAGCTGACCATCGTTGAGTCGGGTGCCCGTCGCGACCTGGGCCAGCATGACGCCGCCGTGATCACGCTGCAGCGTCTGCCCGAGCTGCGCGACCCCCAGGCCAAGCCGTGGTCGGCGCGGCTGGCGTTCGCGTACGCGGACTCGCTGGCCGACGCCGGGCACCAGGACGCGGCCGTCGACTGGTTCGGGAAGGCGATGGCGTTCGACGAGGACGGGGAGACCGACGCGGCCGAGCGGTACGCCGAGCTGACCGGAGCCCTCATCGAGGACGTTGAGGAGGAATTCGACCTCGAGGACGACGCCGTCGAAAACGCCGACGGCGACGAGGGTACGGCTCAGGCGGGGCGTGCGGCCGAGGCAGAGGCCGACGAGGCCGACGAGGCCGACGTGGACGAAGCAGAGGCGGGCGAGGACGCGGAGGGCGAGGATGCCGCCCTCGCCGAGGCGGACGACCTTGGCGACGCGGAGTCCGCGGACGTTTCGGACGAGGCGGCGGAGGAGGGCGACCTCGGCGACGACGAGCGAGACGAGACCGTCGCCCCGTCTGCTGCAGAGGAGGACGCCGGTCCGGCGGAGGTCGATGACGACAGCTCTGACGACCGCTCTGAGGGCGGTGAGGTCGCCGAGATCTCCGAGAGGTCGGAGGGCTCGGAGGCTGCGCGGGCCGATGAGGGAGTTGAGGACGCGGAGAGCGCTCCGGAGGCCGAGGCTGCGGAGGGTTCCGAGAGCGAGGACGACGCCGGTCGAGGTGCCGTCAAGGAGCCTTCGGGGCAGGCGGCTGAGGTGCCCGGTATCACTCCGGCGTTCATCGAGCCGGACTTCGGTGACGTACTGGATGAGTCGGGCAAGCCCGTCAAGGGCAAGGCTACGACAGACGACTGACGAGCCCCCGTTCATTGCCCTGCCGTGCTGCCTCGTGGAGGTGGCACGGCAGGTGCGTTCTGGGCAGGGCCGTGCCTGGGTCGCTGGTGCAGGTGTGCCGGGGTCCTTGGGCGCCGGGGCTCATGAAGGGAGTCGCACTCCGGTGCGGTGCGGCTTCTCGGGACGGTTCTCCGGGTGGGTGGTGTGGGCCGCAAGGTCGATGCAGATCTTTGGGGAGCCTCGTCGTTGAGGTGCCGGGCTTCTGGAGGGGCAGCGGCGGGTGAGGCGCTCTTTGTGTACACGGGAAGCTGCGCCTCGGAATTTCCTTCCCGGATTGGGGCGATTCGGGGGATTTAGTGTTGTGTTGTCGGCCGGGTGGGTGTGGGCCTACGTCGGCCGGGTCTGGGGCGTTGGGGGCCTCTGGTGGTGGGGCAATTGGTTGGTGGACGTGGTCGTGTGAGAGATGAACGGTGCGGAGGCGGCGCCGGCTTGTGCGTTGGCCGCTTGCATCCGTTGGTTCGTGCTCGGTAGGAGACAGCTCGCCGAAGAGCGTGTCGAGCCCGTCGCATAGGCCCTGATCCGGGCACCTTGTGGGCGGTGGTGCTGGGTCACCTTGGGGCGTTGCGGAGAAGCGTTATGGGGAGACGCGGTTCAGCCAGTGCAGGATCCCGGCGACGTTGGACTCGGCACCGCTCAGCATCTCGAACTGCTCGGCCCTGGCTTCCTCCAACATGTCGGGATTCTCGGACGTCAGCGCCTTGTAGCGCTCCTTGGTGCGATCTCTGACCATGGCGACGGCGTGGTCCAGGTCCATGCCCTCGGACCGTGCCCGGCGGGTGAGGTCTACCCAAATCCGGAGTTCCTCCGCAGACCGTTCAAGCGTCTCCCGAACAGCATTGACCGGCCCATAGTGGCTGAACAACAGTCGCTGAGGCCCAAGTGCCTCGAACAGCGCGATCGAGTTGAGTGCCGTCTGCAGGTCGAAGTCCGGCGGAGGGGTGGCGGGACGCAGATCGCCCGTTTCGGGCAGATAGACGCCTGCCGCGTCACCGACGTACAGGTCGCCGGTGGCGGAGTCGACCAGCCCCACGTGGTGTTTCGCGTGCCCGGGGGAATAGTGGCTGCTCAGCGTACGGCCGTTGCCCAGGTCGATGGCGCCGGTGTCGCCGAGGGCCACGATGCGTGCGGCATCGGTGGGGGACAGTTCGCCGAAGAGCGTGTCGAGCCGGTCGCCCCACACCATGCGTGCGCTGGCCATGAGCCTGGACGGCTCAGCGAGGTGCCGGGCGCCCTTCTCGTGGACGACGACCTGTGCGGACGGGAAGAATCCGGCGATGTCGCCGACGCCGCCGGCGTGATCGAGGTGAATGTGGGTCACGACGACCGTGGCCAGGTCGTCGGGGCCGACGCCAAGTGAGGCGATCGCGTCCCGCACCACGGGTGCCGAGGTCGAGGTGCCCGTCTCGACCAGGCACGGACGATCACTCAGGATCAGGTAACCCGCCGTGATGCCCGTGTATCCGGCCATTTTGGTGTCGATCTCATAGACGTCGCCGCCTAGTGCGGTGATGTTGTCCACAGGCACTCCCGAGCGTCCAGCCGTTGTCCCCAGAACGGCGTTCCAACCGATCCGGCCTCCTCTTCATCGTAGAGAGTGATCTCCACCAGAGCACCGATAGGGAGGACGACCGTGGACCGAAACGAAGTCTTGCTCGTGGGGAGGCTGTCAGCGCCGGTCGAGGAGCACCCTTTGCCGAGCGGCGACACCGTCACGAAGTGGCGCATCATCGTCCGCCGTCGCCGGCACCGACGCGGCGCGGCCCTCACCGACAGCATCCCGTGCGTCACGTTCAACCCGGAGACGGCCGCCGTGGTGCGGGGTCTCAAGCCGCGCGACTACATCGAGGTGACGGGCTCGTTCCGCTGCCGCGTCTTCGGGCCGTCGGCGGCCAAGGTCTGGCGGTACGAGGTGGAGGTGAGCACGGCGAGGCCGTACGACGCCGAGCTCGCCCAACCCGGTGACAGTCCGGTGGATGATGTTGGAGGTGGTGGGAAGCTGGCTGCCTTGATACCCCGGCAGGTGCACTACCTGGCCCCGACCGGCTGACCATGCCGGTCACGAGGCGGTGCCCGTGGTGGCTACCGGGGTCGAGGCAGTGCCGTGATGACGGTCACGGTCACGGTCACGGTCACGGCCAGGGTCACGGTCACGGCCAGGGTCACGGTCACGGCCAGGGTCACGGTCACGGCCAGGGTCACGGCTACGGCCACGGCCAGGGTCAGGGGCGGGGTCAGGGGCGGGCCGAGGGCGGCTCCGGCCCGCCGCTGGCAGTTGGCCCTGGCTCGTGGGCGGGGACTGAATCCCGCTGGTAGGCGGCGGTTGGCTTCGGCCTGTGGAGAAGTCGGTCCTTGGCCGGTGCGCGGAGGTTTGTCCCGGACCTGTGGTCGGCAGTTGGCTCCGGCCTGCGGGGGAGGGTCGCTCCGACCTGCGGGGAAGGTCGCTTCGGCGTGTGGGGGGAGTCGGTCCTTGGCTGGTGGGTGGACGTCTGTCGCGGCCGATGGGTGGCAGTGGGCTCCAGCCTGTGAGCGGTAGTTGGCTTTGGCCTGCGGGGTTGGCCTCGGTCAGCGGGTGGAAGTGCCGGACCTGCCGGGATGCCCGCGCGCCCTCGTCCCCACCCGGTTGTGGTCTGGGCTGCGTCTACCGGTGGGACGAGGGTGCCCACGCGGGGGGTGGGCTGGTCACCTCTCGCGTGGGCACCCCCCACACCCAGGGTGTGAACCCCGAGCACGGGCGCCCCTGACATCTGGGGTGTGAACCCCGAGCAGGGGCATTTTGGATATCTGGTGTGTGAACCCCGGGCAGGGGCATCCCGGACATCCGGGGTGTGAACCCTGAGCGGATCCTCTTGTTGTTGGTGAAGGGCAGGTCAGTCGATGGCGAAGGTGCGTAGTACCAGGCCAGTGCGCGGTTTGGGGCCGAAGGAGGTGGATTTGCGGGGCACTCGTTCGCCTCCGGCCGCCACTGCCAGCACGTCCTCGACCGCCAGCGGCTTGAGGATCACGGCGGTGCCGCCGGTGCGGGCCGCCAGGCGGACTGCGGCGGCCGTGTCGTGGTGGACGATGCGTACGGTTTCCTCGCTGTCGCGCATGCCCCACACCACAGGCAGCACGAACTCGGTGAGGACGGAGGTGTTGAGCGAGTTCCAGCGGTCAGAGTGATCGGACGGCATGGCGCGGGCGAGTTGCACCGAGTCCGGGTCGGTGAGTAGGTGTGCGCCCTGTTCGCCGGCGAGCAGGAAGGCGGGCTCAGAGGCTTGTTCGAGTGCGGCCAGGCCACGTGCCAGGTCGTTGTAGTCGTGCACCTGCCACGAGGTCTTGGCCCTGGCGACGGCCTCTGCCAGGGGGAGGTCCGGGATCACGCGGTGGATGGCTTTGAGGTCGGGTGGGTACGCGCTGGAGTCCACGAGCAGGGCCAGGCCGAAGTCCCAGGGGCCCAGGGTGGTTTCAGCCGCGTGGGTGTCGCGTTCCTGGCGCTGGAGGACGCGGTACGTCGCGTACCGGTGATGGCCGTCGGCGATCAGGGCCTGGCGGTGGTGCAGGTCGGCGTTGATCGCCGCGATCTCCGCCGAGTCCGTGATCGCCCACAGGCGGTGCGTCAGGCCGTCCTCGGTGTGGGCCGAGACGAGCGGGTGGCGGGTCGAAGCGACCTCGTCCACCAGACGGGAGGCCATGCCGTTCTCACCGTCGTAGAGGAGGAAGATGGGCTCCAGGTTGGCCTGGGTGGTGCTCATGAGGGCGAGTCGGTCCGCGATGGGGCCCGGCATGACGTTCTCGTGCGGCAGGATGATGCGCTGGTCGGGGTCGGCCAGGCCGACGTCGCCGATCAGGCCGCGTTGTATGACGCTCGGGCCGTTCTGTCCCTCGGTGTCCGCCGCGCGGCTCTGCTCGTAGACGTACAGGGCCGGTACGTCGTCTGGCACCAGCACGCCGGAGTCGAGCCAGGTCCGCAGGGTGTTCGCGGCCTCGGCGTACCGGCCTTGGAGGGTGTCGGTTGCCTGGGAGGTTGGTGGTGCCGTCTCAGGGAGGGACGCCTTGGAGAGGGGAGGTAGCGGGGGGATGTGAATGCGTTGATCGGGGTCGGGATTTTCGAGTGGCCCGCCCTCGGTCGGGGTGTGAGTCTTGAGCGGGTGCGGGCTGGGGTGGTGAGGGCCGAGGGAAGACGAAGGCGAAGGCGAAGGCGAAGACGCCGGGGTGCTGGAAGTCGGTGCGGAGGTAGGCGGTGCTGAGGTAGTTGGTGGGGTGTTTGTAGTGGTTGTCGGCGGGTGCGGTGGTCGTGGCGGTGTCGGGGATGCGTCGGGTGACTGGGGGTGGTGTTCGACGCGGGTGCCGCTGCTGTTGTTTCTGCCGTCGCGGCCATCCGCACCGTTGCTTCTACTGTCGCGGCCATCCGCGCCGCTGCTTCTGGCGTCGCGGCCATCCGCGCCGCTGCTTCTGCTGAAGGTGCCTCTGTCCCCGCCGCTGCTTGTGCTGATGGTGTTTTCGTCTTCGCCGTTGTCCTCGCCGCTGTTTCCGTTGTCCTCGCCGCCGTCCGTGCCGGTGCTGCCGATGCTTCCGTCCCGGCCGCCGTTCTTGCCGATGCTTCCGTCCTCGGTGCTGCTGCCGTTGGCGCTGGCGGTGGTGTTGTTTCTGTGGTCGCTGCCGACGTCGTTCTCGGGGCTGCTGTTGTCGGCGGCCTCGTGGCTGGCGGCGTTGTCGCTGCTGATGGCGATGGGGTGGAGGGCAGGGCCCGTGCTGGGGTGGGGGTGAATGGGGGGATTGGTGAGAGATGGCGTTGGTTGGGGTGTTGCGGAGAGGGGAGGGGTGGTGGGGGATTGGTCGGCTGTTGAGGGGGAAATGGGGTCGGGTTGGTGGGGGGCGGTGTGAGATTGTCGGGCTTGGGGGTTGGTTGGTGTAGGAGTGGAGGAGTCGCCCCGGGAGGAGCAGGGAAGGATGAGGCGGACGACGTTGTTCGGGTGAGAGTCCAAGAGGACCTCTACGTCGGCGTCGGAGATCAGGTCGTATGGCGGGGAGGTCACCTTGGCGGGATCTTCGACAGCGAAACGAACACCTCGGAAGGGCCGTAGCACCAGTCCGTCGGGTACCGGCAGTTCAGGAGTCCCCATACCGGGCATGCTGCCATAAATGCATGCGTCTTCCAGACGTCGCCCCATGGTTGCAGTCATGCCCGTTCCGCAGCAGGGCGGTACTGGGTCACCGTACGAGCGATGAAGGAGTCCTCACGCATGGATCATGATCAAAACGTTCATGACGAGAGCGGGGCAGGCGCGCCAAGGGGTGGCGTTTACGACTGGTACCAGCGTGGGGTCAGATTGTTGAAAGAGGGCAGTCCGGCGGCCGCTGCGGCATTGCTCGAACGGGCCGCCGCAGCCGAGCCCGAATCGCGCAGCATTTTGGAGGCGTTGGCGCGGGCGCAGTTCAACTCACGGCAGTACGCCGAGGCGGCGGCCAGTTTCCGGCAGATCGTGGATGCCAATCCCGCCGAGGACTATGCGTATTTCGGGCTCGGGTTGTCGTTGTGGCGGACTGGTGATGTGGAAGGGGCTCAGGAGCCGCTGGCGATTGCGGTGGCGATGCGCCCCGACGAGCGTCATTATGTTTCGGCCTTGAAGAGCGTGCGGGCGACCTTGCGGGCTCGTCGGGAGATGTAGGCGGATGTAGGCGCGGTTTGGTTGGAGTTGTGGTTGGCGGGCGGGTTCGGTCCGCACGCGGGGTTCGGCCCAGTACGTGGGTTCGGCCCAGCTATGGGGTTCGGTCCAGTATCGGGTTCCAGCCATGAGCGGGTTCAGCTTGACAGGCGGGTTCGGCGGACAAGCCGATGCTGGGGTGTGGGTGTGGGTGTGGGTGTGGGTGTGGGTGTGGGGGCAGGCTCGGCGGGGATTTGGCGTGTTCGGGGCACCACGTTCGGGGGGCGGGTCCTTTGAGGGGGGTGGGGTCTGGCAGGCAGGGATTTGTTGGGTCTCTGGGGGAGCGGGGACGGCGCTGCCGTGCGTTCGGGATGAGTCGCGTGGATGTTGCGCATTGCACGTGTTGGCCGGGGCGTCGGGGGCGTGGATGAGGTGGATGGGGTCGGTCGTGGTGGTGGCTTCGCGTGGCAGGTGGTGTCGCGGATCGGCGGGCATTGATGCCGATCTGGCGGGCGATCGGAGTGAGAGCGCTCGTGCTGATGGGGGCGTCGTCGTGGTGGAAGGCGGGTGTCGCGGTGATGAACGGTAGGTGCGGGTTGGTGCTGGTGGGGTGGTGCTGTTGCAGATGTGGTGGGGACAGGCCGTGAGCGGGGTGTGGGGGAACTTGTTGAGGTTGTCGGTATGCCTTTGTTGGTCTCGGCGCGCGGGTTCCGGTGATTTCGCCGCTGTCCCCCGGGCTCGTTGCCGTTTCGCTGTTCCAGGGGTTGCGGGTGTCCGGGTGTGTTGTTCAGTTATGAGGGGGTTGGATCAGGCGTTTTGGCGGAGGGCGTTGGCGGTGATCGCGGCCTGGTAGTAGGCGGCCAGGCCCAGGGCCGTCGCGTCGATGGTGGCGGTGAAGCGCGGGTCCGAGACGTACATGTCTCCGAGGGCGCGATGGATCTCGTACGTGCACTCGTAGCACCAGCGCGAGATGTGGGCCCGGTGCTCCTCCGCCAGGTCCATGGCCAGGTCGCCGTCGGCCGGTGCTCCTGAGCGCATCGCGTCCGCCAGGCGGGCGGAGATGTCACCCGCCTCCGCCGTGAAGAGCCGCCAGTCGTCCTTCGTGTACGACGACGTACGCCGCGTCGCGTCGGACCACGCCCGGGTGCCGCCCCAGCGTTGTTCGGCCTCGGGTGCGTGTTCGTCCGGGTCGTGGCCGCCGAACAGTTCGGCGCGTTCCTCGGCGGTGAGGTTGAGGTTCGGGGACATCGTCATCCTTCCTGCGGGTGGGTACGAGGCCGACGCTAAAGTCTCACGCAGCGTGAGAGTCAAACGGGAAGAGGCGACGTGCTGATCGACGGCTATGACACCCTGCTGCTCGACCTCGACGGCGTGGTCTATCTGGGCAGCCGTGCGGTCCCTGGGGCTCCGGCGGCGCTGGAGCAGGCGCGGGAACGTGGGGTGCGGCTGGCGTACGTCACCAACAACGCGTCCCGCACACCCGCGGCCATCGCCGCCCACCTGCGCGAACTCGGTGCGCCCGCCACGACCGAGGACGTCGTGACCTCGGCGCAGGCCGCCGCCCGGCTGGTCGCGGAAAGGGTGCCGCCCGGCGCGAACGTGCTCGTCGTCGGCGGGTCCGGGCTGCGGCTGGCGGTACGCGACCGGGGGTTGCGGCCCGTCTCGACCGCCGCCGAGTCGCCCGCCGCCGTAGTGCAGGGGATCGCGCCCGGGCTGTCGTACGGGCTGCTGGCGGAAGGGGCGCTGGCGGTGCGGCAGGGGGCGTTGTTCGTGGCGTCCAACGGGGACACCACGATGCCGACCCAGCGGGGCGAACTGCCGGGGAACGGGGCCATGGTCCGGGTGATCGCCACCGCCACCGGGGTCGAGCCGGTCTACGCGGGCAAGCCGGATCCGCCGCTGCACCGGGAGTCGATGATCCGTACGGGGGCGCGGCGGCCGCTGGTCGTGGGCGATCGGCTGGACACCGACATCGAGGGGGCCTCGAACGCGGGCGTCGAGAGCCTCCTGGTGCTGACCGGGGTGGCCACGGCGGCCGACGTGCTGACGGCCGGGCCTGGCCATCGGCCCACGTACGTGGGGGAGGATCTGCGGGCCCTGCTCCTGCCGTACCCCGAGGTGCGGGACGGGGTCTGCGGGGGATGGCGGGCCCGCTGGAAGGACGGGGCGCTGCGCCTCGAAGGCGATGGCAGCAGGATCGACGGGCTGAGGGCGGCCTGCGACGCGGCGTGGGCGGCGGCCGGGGAGGGGCGGGCCGAGGAGGACGCGGTCAAACCCGTGCTCGATCGCCTCCGGTGAAGCTGCTCCGTGCCGCGTGAGGGGTCCCTCGGTGTGGTCGGGACGGGTCGAGGGCTTGCGGTGATCCCGGCGGGCGGTGACGTTGCTCCGCCCTCAGATGAATCCGCTCTCGGCGGACGCTCCGGGAGCCGAGGATTGCTCAGATGAATCCGCTCTCAGTGGACGCTCTGGCAGCCGAGGATTGTTCAGATGAGCGCCTCAACCGGGCGCTCGGGTGAAGCCCTCAGATGAGTCTGCGCAGGCGTAGCAGGTCGCCGAAGCTGGCGTCGATCTTCACCCGCCCCCCGAGCAGCGCGCGCGCCAGGTCCAGCTCCCCGTCCACCAGCGCGACCAGGTCGTCGCTCACGATCGTGAGCTTGACGTCCGCCGCCTTCCCGTTGGGCGGCGGCAGCTCCGTGAACGGATCCAGCCCTCCGTGGTGCAGCCGCCCGTAGAAGGTCACGCCGAGGTCGGGCACCCGGCAGCTCACCGTGCGCTCGACCACGTGCTTGGCGCGGTCGGACTCGTCGATCTCGTCGAATTGGGTGACGAGCTTGGCCAGTGCCGCCCGGCACTCCTCGACGCTTGCCATGATGCGCATCCTTTCTTTCTTTTTGCGGACGGTAGCGTTCCACATGAGTAGCACCCCCGTATGGGCTTCAACGCATGACACGCCTGCCAAGGTCCCGGGTGCTCGCGGGAGGCGTTACGGTCGAGTCATGAGTGAGCTGCCGCAGGAGACCGGCGACGAGCGGGTCGACGCCATCGTGGCCGATCTCGGCCGGTTGGGTGAGCTGCCTGTGGGTGCGCACGTCGCGGTCTTCGAGGAGGCGTTCTCCGGGCTGGAGGGCACGCTGGCCGCCGTCGACGAGGCCGCGCCGCACGAGCGGGCGGGCGACCGACCGGCCGGTCAGGTGGGCCAAGGCGTCGTGGGCCTGGTGGGCGGCCAGGTCCCGAATCAGGCCGACGGTCGGGCCGCGGGCCGGATGGGCGATCAACCTGTGGGATTCCGGTGAGCCGTCGCATCCGCCTCGACAGCGAGCTGGTGCGCCGGGGCATGGCCAGGTCGCGCGAGCAGGCCGTCCAGCTCATCGAGGACGGCCGGGTCAGCGTCGGCGGCCAGCGGGCGCACAAGCCCGCCACGCAGGTCGACACCGCCTCCGCCATCGTCGTGGCCACCTCGGATCACGGCCCCGACTACGTCTCGCGCGGGGCGCACAAGCTGCTGGGAGCGCTCGACACGTTCGCCGGTCTGTCGGCCGAGGGCCGTCGCTGCCTCGACGCGGGGGCCTCCACCGGCGGGTTCACCGACGTGCTGCTGCGCCGCGGGGCCGCCCACGTGCTGGCCGTCGACGTCGGCTACGGGCAGCTCGCCTGGTCGCTGCGCAACGACGAGAGGGTGACGGTCATGGAGCGCGTCAACGTACGCGACCTGACCCCCGAGATGGTCGGCGAGCCGCCCACGCTCGTGGTGGGCGACCTGTCGTTCATCTCGCTGCGGCTCGTGCTGCCCGCGCTGGCCGGGGTCGCCGCGGCCGAGGCCGACTTCGTACTGCTGGTGAAGCCCCAGTTCGAGGTGGGCAAGGAGTTGGTCGGGGCGGGCGGTGTCGTACGCGATCCCGAGCTGCGGGCGGGCTCCGTGCGCGACGCGGCGGCCAAGGCGAGGGAGCTGGGGTTGAGCGTGCGCGGCGTGACCGCCAGCCCGCTGCCCGGTCCGTCGGGGAATGTGGAGTATCTGCTCTGGCTGGGCAAAGGGGAGGGCGCGCCCGAGGTCGCCGACCTCGACGCCGAGATCCAGCGAGCCGTCGTGGAAGGGCCGCAATGAGCGGAATGAAACGTACTGTGCTCGTCGCCGTGCACACCGGGCGCGACGTCGCCGTCGACAGCGCCCGGTTGGTCATCAACCGGCTGGTCGACGCGGGCATCACGGTCAGGGTGCTCGACACCGAGGCCGGTGAGATCGGCTGCGCCGGGGCCGAGGCGGTGCCCGGCGACCCCAGCGCGGCCAAGGACGCCGAGGTCATGATGGTGCTCGGCGGCGACGGTTCGCTGCTGCGCGCCGCCGAGCTGGCCAAGCCCGCGGGCACGCCGCTGCTGGGCGTCAACCTCGGGCACGTCGGGTTCCTCGCCGAGGCCGAGGTCGCCGACCTGGCCGCGGCGGTAGACAGTGTCGTGGCGGGGCGCTACGACGTCGAGGAGCGCATGACGGTCGACGTCCTCGCCCGGCAGAACGGCCGGGTCCTGGCCGACACCTGGGCGCTCAACGAGGTCACCGTCGAAAAGCAGGAGCGCATGCTGGAGGTGGTCGCCGAGATCGACGGTCGGCCGCTGTCGCGGTGGGGGTGCGACGGTGTGATCTGCGCCACACCGACCGGCTCGACCGCGTACGCCTTCTCCGCCGGCGGGCCCGTCGTCTGGCCCGAGGTCGAGGCGCTGCTCATGGTGCCCATCAGCGCGCACGCACTGTTCGCCAAGCCGATGGTGATCTCCCCGCGCTCCACCCTGGCGGTCGAGATCCTGCCGGACACGCCCGGCGGTGTTCTGTGGTGTGACGGACGCCGCAGGTTCGAGCTGCCCTCGGGCACGCGGGTGGAGGTGCGCCGCGGCGCCGAGCCCGTCCGGCTGGCCCGGCTGCACGGGGTCGAGAGCACCGGCGCGCCCTTCACCGACCGGCTGGTCGCCAAGTTCGAGCTTCCGGTCCAGGGGTGGCGCGGAAGGGCTCGACCCTGAGTGAATGGAGGGCGGAGCGCGTAGGATCACGTGAGCATGGCGGGCCGCGTCCGGCGGGCCGCCAGGGGCAGCGGCGTCAGACACGGCAGTGAACGGGAGTGGGCAGTGCGACCCAAGGTCGAGGAGGTCCGCATCCAGGGGCTCGGCGTCATCGACGAGGCCGTGCTCGAGCTTTCGCCTGGCTTCAACGTGGTCACCGGCGAGACGGGCGCGGGCAAGACGATGGTCGTGACCGGGCTCGGCCTGCTGTTCGGCGGCCGGGCAGACCCCTCGCGCGTCCGGCCGGGCGCCGAGCGGGCCAGCGTCGAGGGCACGCTGGTCATCGAGGTGGGCGGGCGCGTCGCGCAGCAGGTGGAGGACATCGGGGGCGAGGCCGAGGGCGGCGAGCTGATCATCTCGCGCACGGTGTCGGCCGAGGGCAGGTCCAGGGCGTGGCTCGGCGGGCGCACGGTGCCCGTGGGCACGCTGACGTACCTGGCCGACGACCTGGTGGCCGTGCACGGCCAGATGGACCAGCAGCGGCTGCTCCAGCCCGCCAGGCAGCGGGCCGCGCTCGACCGCTACGCGGGTGACGAACTGGTCAAGCCGCTACGGGCCTACGCGCAGTCGTACAAGCGGCACAAGAAGGTGGCCGCGCTGCTCGACGAGCTGACCACCCGGGCCAGGGAGCGGGCGCAGGAGGCCGACCGGCTGCGCTTCGGGCTGGAGGAGGTCGAGAAGGTCGACCCCAAGCCCGGCGAGGACGCCGACCTGCGCGGCGAGGAGGAGCGCCTCTCGCACGCCGACGCGCTGCGCAGCGCCGCGACGACCGCGCACACCGCTCTGCTGGGCGACCCGATGGAGGCCACGGGCGGCCCGCACGACGTGATCTCCCTGCTGGGGGAGGCGCGGACGGCCGTGGAGGCGGTACGCGACTTCGACGCCCAGCTCGCCGGGGTGGCCGACCGGCTGGCCGAGGCCGGTTACCTGATCTCCGACGTGGCCACCGACCTGGCGGCGTACGCGGAGTCGATCGAGGCCGACCCCGCTCGCCTGGCCGCCGTGCAGGAACGCCGGTCGGTGCTGTCCGGCCTGATCAGGAAATACGCCGAGGACAGCGCCGGTGTCCTGGCCTGGGCCCAGCGGGCCGCCACCCGCCTGGCCGAGCTCGACGGCGACGACGAGCGCATCGACGAGCTGACCCGCGAACACGACGAGCTGACCGCCCGCCTCACCGACCAGGCCGACGAGCTGACGAAGGTGCGCGAGGCCGCCGCCGAACGGTTCGGGCAGGCCGTGACCGAAGAGCTGACCGCGCTGGCCATGCCGCACGCCAGGGTCGTGGTCGAGCTGAACCGGAGCGAGGAGTTCGGGCCCGAGGGCCGCGACGAGGTGGAGCTGCGCATGGCCGCGCACCCCGCCGCGCCGCCGCTGCCGCTCAACAAGGGCGCCTCCGGTGGTGAGCTGAGCCGCGTGATGCTCGCGATCGAGGTGGTGTTCGCCGGTGCCGACCCGGTGCCGACGTTCGTGTTCGACGAGGTCGACGCGGGGGTCGGCGGGAAGGCCGCGGTCGAGATCGGGCGGCGGCTGGCCAGGCTCGCCCGCACCGCGCAAGTGATTGTGGTCACACATCTGCCGCAGGTCGCGGCGTTCGCCGACCAGCATCTCGTGGTCGAGAAGGCGAGCGACGGGAGCGTCGTGCGCAGCGGCGTCACCGCGCTCGACCACGAGGGCCGCCTGCGCGAGCTTTCCCGCATGCTGGCAGGTATGGAAGACTCCGAGCTTGGCCGCGCCCACGCCGAGGAGCTGCTGGGACTCGCCGCGGCCGACAGGTGATCCTGGGTGACATAGTGGACACGCCGCGTCATGCGTGGCCTGTGTGCTGTTTCGCTCTGGCAGGATGGTCTTGATGAAGGTTCCGGGAAGCAAGTTGCCGGGCCTCCGCGGTAGGAAGGTCGGTGACCTTCCCGGTGTAACGGCAGTGGCGAGGATCGACCGGCGCACGAAGAGGCTCACGAAACGCCTCCAGCCCGGGGAAATAGCGATTATCGACCATGTTGACGTTGACCGGGTCAGCGCGGAGGCGCTCGTCGCGTGCGGTGCTTCGGCGGTGGTCAACATCGCCTGCGGCATCAGCGGCCGTTACCCCAATCTGGGGCCGCAGATCCTGCTCGAAGCCGGCGTGCCGTTCGTCGACAACGCCACTCATGAGCTGTTCGAGCGGGTCAAGGACGGCGACGTCGTACGCGTCTGCGACGGGGTCGTCTACCTCGACGACGACGTGGTCGGCAAGGGCGAGCAGCAGACCGTCGAGGCCGTCGAGTCGGCCATGGCCGAGGCGCGTGCCGGTCTCGCCGTGCAGATCGAGGCGTTCGCGGTCAACACGATGGAATACGTCCGCGGTGAGGGCAAGCTCCTCATCGACGGGGTCGGCGTGCCCGAGATCCGCACGTCCATGGAGGGCAGGCACGTCCTCATCGTGGTCCGCGGATACCACTACAAGGAAGACATCGCCACCCTGCGCCCGTACATCCGCGAATACCGGCCCGTCCTCGTCGGCGTCGACGGCGGGGCCGACGCGCTGCTGGAGGCCGGCTACCTGCCCGACGTGATCGTGGGCGACTTCGACTCGGTCTCCACCAAGGCCCTGAGCTGCGGCGCCGAGCTGGTCGTGCACGCCTACCGCGACGGCAGGGCCCCCGGGCTCGAGCGCGTGCACCAGCTCGGCCGCGAAGCGGTGATCTTCCCCGCCACCGGCACCAGCGAGGACATCGCCATGATCCTGGCCGACGACAAGGGCGCCGAGCTGATCGTCGCGGTCGGCACTCACGGCACGCTGGAGGAGTTCCTCGACAAGGGGCGCTCCGGCATGGCCAGCACCTTCCTCACCCGGCTGATCATCGGCAGCAAGCTCATCGACGCCAAGGGCGTCAGCAGGCTCTACCGCAGCCGCATCACCACCTCACAACTGCTGCTACTCGTGATCACGGCGCTGATCTCCATGGGCGTCGCGCTCTTCCTCTCGCCACTCGGCCAGACCTGGCTGAACGGTGTGCAAGACGTCTGGAACGCGTTCATCTTCTGGCTGGTCGGACTCTTCTCGTGATCGATTTTCGCTATCATCTCGTCTCCATCGTCGCGGTCTTCCTGGCCCTCGCGGTGGGGATCGTGCTGGGCACCACGCTGCTCCAGGAACCGGCGGTCAAGTCCGCGCAAGAGCTGACCGGCTGGTTCACCAAGACCAACGAGGAGCTTCGCACCCAGATCGACACCCTGCAGGGGCGCGAGGCGGGCAACGACAGCTTCATCAGCACCGTGACGCCCGACCTGGTGGCCGCCGAGCTGACCGGGCAGCAGGTCGTCCTGATCGAGACCCCGGGCTCCAGCACCGCCATGCGCGAGGCCGCGCAGCAGGTGCTCGCCCAGGCCGGCGCGGAGGTGACCGGGCGGGTCACGTTCGGCGAGAAGTTCGTCGACCCCAAGGGCAGGGGCGTGCTCGACGGCCTCGTCAACCGGCTCAAGCCGGCCAACATGATCTTCCCGGCCACCGCCACGAGCTGGGACAGGGCCTCCGCGCTGCTCGCCGCCACCCTCGTCACCAACGACCAGGCCCAGAGCGGCACCCCCAACGCGGCCACGGCGGACGTCCTCAGCACGTTCGAGGCGGGCGGGCTGCTCACCACCGAGGGCGACCCGGCCAAGCGGGCCACGCTCGCGGTGGTGTTCGCGCCGGAGAAGCCGTACGAGGGCGAGCCCGCCGAGACCCTGACGGGCGCGCTCGTCTCCGTGGCCGACGGCTTCGACGCGGGCGGCAAGGGCGCGGTCGTGGCCGGGCTGGCCGCCGCCCCGGCCGGTGACGTGATCACCGCCATCCGCGACGAGGGAGAGATCTCCAAGCGCGTCTCCACGGTCGACACGGCCGACATGCCCGTGGGCCGCATCGGGATCGTCTACGCTCTGCGCGAGCAACTGTCCGGACGCGCCGGCCACTACGGCATGGGCGCGGGAGCCTCGGCCCCGGTGCCCTCGGTGACGTCCCCGACCCCGTCCCCCACCCCCGAGTCAGGGAGCTGACATGCCTGCCAGCCGGGCCCGTGGCCTCCTCTTCGCCCTCGCCGGCGCCACGATCGGCGCCGTGGCCGCGCGGGCCGCGTACGCGGCGTTCACCCGCGACCGGCCCGCCGACCTGAGCGGCCGCTGGACCAGGAAGAACCACCGGGGCGAGCCCATCACCCTGCTCGAAGGCCCCGCGTTCGTGGCAGGGGCGGGCGGCCG
>NZ_BAAAZP010000116.1:0-34654 GCF_039536965.1 Nonomuraea antimicrobica
AACGCCGCCGCCGCCGCGACCGCCAGGTACGCGCCCGCGCTCACGGCCAGCGTGTCCGGCGAGGCCATCGCGTTGCGGGCCACCGCCTGCAGCAGCGCGCCCGCCACGCCCAGCGCGACGCCCACGCAGACCCCGGCCAGCAGCCGGGGCAGCCGGGAGGCCAGCAGCACGCGGGCCGCCTCGTCGCTGCCGCCGAACGGCAGCGCCAGCAGGTCGAACGCGCCGACCGACGAGGTGCCCTGCGTCACGTGCACCGCGGCCACCAGGACGGTGGCCGCCAGCGCGAGGAGGAGGACTCCGGCGATGCCCAGCCGCCGCAGCGGCGTCGCGGGCGGGGCCGGGGCCAGGACGTCCGTGCTCAACCCGTGTACGCCTTGACCAGCGCGTCGGCGTACTGCAGGGACGACAGCGGCCCGCCGAACATCCAGATGCCGTCGGGCAGCTTGGTCACCTGCTGCTTCTCGACGAACGGCAGCGACTTCCAGATGGCGTTGCCGGCCAGCCCTTCGGCGAAGACGTCGTCGCCGTCCGAGGCGTTGTAGAAGAAGCGGATGTCGGGGTCCTTCAGCGCGGTCAGGCCCTCGACGTCGGTGTTGCCCAGGCCCCACTGGGGGTCGACCTCGCCGGTCCAGGCGTTCTCCAGGCCGAGCTGCCCGGCGATCTCCGAGAGTTGCGAACCCTTGCCGAACAGGCGGATCGAGATCGTGCTGCCCTGCTTCCACCCGTCGGCCATCACGAATGGCCGGCCGGCCGCGCCCGCGTCGGCGATCTTCTGCTTGGCGGCGGCCATGGCCGCGTCGAAGTCGGTGAGCTGCTTGGCGGCCGCGTCGGTCTTGCCGACCGCTGCGGCGATCATGTTGAGGTCGTCGCGCATGCGCTTGAGGTTGTCGGCCGCGTCGCTGCCCTCTGCCACCAGCACCGGCACGAACTTCTCCAGTTGCGCCACCAGCGCCGAGTCCCGCTCGGCCTCCATGACGACCAGGTCGGGCTGCAGGGCGCTGATGGAGTCGACGCTGGGCTCCTGCCGGGTGCCGACGTCCTTGACCGAGGGGTCGAGCTTGGCGGCGGTGACCCAGGTGGCGTACCCCTTGACGTCGGCCGCGCCCACCGGCATGACGCCGAGTCCGGCCAGCATCTCGGTCTCGCCCCACTCCAGGCTGACGACCCGGGTGGCCGGGCGGTCGAGCGTGATCTGCTTGCCGCGGCTGTCGGTGACGGTCACGGGCGCGGCGGAGGGCGGCGCGGCGCTGCCGGAGGCGGCCTGCTCGGGTACGGGCGCCTCGGTCGTGCCGCAGGCGGCGAGGACGACGAGGGCGGCGATGGCCGTCAGGGCACTGCGCATGGTGTTTCCTGTCATGTCGTTACGGTGACGCTGGTGTCGCGTCGGGTGTGGCGGCCGATCGGGCGGGTGGTCACGATTCCCGTACGGGGGTCGTGGCCGACCTCGATGCGGAGACCGTAGGTGTCGCAGAGCAGGCTCTCGGTGAGCACCTGGGCGGGCGGGCCGTCGGCGCGCACCCGGCCCCGGTGCAGCAGCACGACGTGGTCGGCGATCTCGGCGGCCTGGTTGAGGTCGTGCAGGACCACGCCGATCGCCACGTCATGCTCGTCGGCCAGGTCGCGGATCAGCTCCAGCAGCTCGACCTGGTAGCGCAGGTCGAGGAACGTGGTGGGCTCGTCCAGCAGCAGGACGCCGGTGTCCTGGGCCAGGCAGGTGGCCAGCCAGACCCGCTGCAGCTCGCCGCCGGACAGCTCGTCCACCGCCCGCTCGGCCATGCCGCTCACGCCGGTCAGCTCCATCGCCCTGGCGACGGCGGCGGCGCCCTCGGGGTCGCCGGACTTCCAGCGCCGCCGGTAGGGGTGGCGGCCGTAGCCGACGACGTCGCGCACCTGTACGCCGCCGGGGGTGGGACGGCTCTGGGCCAGCAGCGTCACCCGGCGGGCGAAGTCGCGGGCCGACAGGCTCAGCGCGTCGGCGCCGTCTCCCAGGGTCACGGCACCGCGGTCGGGGCGGTGCAGCCTGGCCAGGGCGCGCAGCAGCGTGGACTTGCCGCTGCCGTTCGGGCCCACCAGGGCGGTCACGTGGCCCGGCCGCAGGGTGATGCGACCGTCCTCGACCACGGTGGTGCCGTGGTAGCTGAGGCAAAGCTCCGCGCCGCGGAGAGAGATCTCCTCGGTCATGGCACTAAGGTTAGGCTAACCTTGTCGTCAACGCCATGGCGGGGTCACGGCCCGGTCATGCCGGGCCCAAGACGGCGGGTTTCAGCGGCGGCCGGTCGAAGGCGGCCGGCTCAAGGGGGCAGGGTCAAGGGGGCAGGGTCAAGGCAGCCGGGCGCGGAGTTCGGTCTCGTGGGCGGGGTCGGTGCACAGCGTCACGGTCATCCCGGCCGCGGCGGCGCCGCCGAGCACCTCCAGCAGGATGGCGAACTGCCGGTCGGGCTCGTCGAGCAGCAGCTCCTCGGCGTGCTCGACGAAGAGGGGCGGCAGGGGGTCGAGGTCGCGCAGGCAGTCGGTGAGCGCGTCCCAGTTGCGGCCGAAGTAGTCGGGCAGGCGCAGGGCCCGCGCCACCTCCTCGAAGAAGGCGGCGCGGGTCCGGCCGGCCCGGCCGTCCACCACCGCCGGCGCCGGGCCGGTGGACACGGTGAGCCAGTGCGGCAGCGGACGCGCGGCGGCGGTCATGGAAGCCCCTGGAGCCTAGAGCCGGTAGAAGTCGGTGTAGTGGTTGGGCGAGAACCAGGTCACGCCGGTGCTGCGGTTGACCACGATCCGGTACGCGTCGCGGGCTGCGCCCTGTGTGCGGGAGTAGACGTCGTACTCGTAGTAGGTGGCGTTGGTGGGCAACTGGCCCTCGCGGTTGTAGTGGCGACCGCCGGTGTAGTTGTGGCGGCCGTCGGGCCAGGTGTACCAGCCGGCGGAGGTGGGGAAGCCCTTGGCGGCCCAGGTCGAGCGGGCCGAGCGGGCGTCGGCGCACCGGGAGATGGTGCAGGAGTTGTAGACCGCGGCGTCGGCGGGGACGACGCCGGTCAGCGCGACGAGGGAGATGGCGGCGGCGAGGACCGCGGCGAGCCGTACGGCCCACGACGGTCGGGAGCGCGGCAGAGCGTGCACGAAGCCTCCTTGCGGGGGATGTGACTGACGTTGTCATGATCGCCGCTGATTTCCCGTCAAAGGAAGGCAAACGGGGTCAAAAGAACGGTGAACTCTTCGCGCACGGCTACCCACCGGTCGGGACGGGCACGTACGGAGGGTCGTTTCATCATCACACACCGGAGTTTTCCTCATGTCCTTGGCCCGCCGCGCCACCACGGCCGCCGCACTCCTGCTCGCCGTCACCCTGCCCACCTGTGGCCTGCCTACCTGTGGCCTGGCTACCAGTACCCTGCCCGTCCTTGCCGGAACGTCCGCCCTGGCGGCCGTGCCCGCCCTGGCGGCCGTGCCCGCCCGCCCTTCGGCCATCGTCAATGCGGCGTCCCCGGCGGCCCGGCAGGCGATGTCCGAGCTGGCGGAGCTGGCGGCGCGGCGGCTGCTGCTGGCCGACGAGGTGGCGGCGGCCAAGTACGCCGACGGCAGCCCCATCACCGACCTCGAACGCGAGCGCGCCCTGCTCGACTCCGTGGCCACCCAGTTGTCAGAGGCCGGCCTGCTCCGGCAGACCGGCGTGCGGTTCTTCCGGGTCCAGATCGCGGCGGGCAAGCTCGTGCAGCGCGGGTTGCACGCCCGCTGGCGGATACGCCCGGACCTGCGCCCCAGCAGGCAGCCCGACCTGGCCACCGAGGTGCGCCCGCGGCTCGACCGGCTCACCCCGCAGCTCCTGCGCCTGCTCAAGCAGGCCGAGCCGCTGCGCGCGACGCCCGCCCGCTGCCAGGCGGACCTCACCCGGGCCCGGCAGGCCGCCGAGTCCAGCACCCGCCTCGACCGGCTGCACCGCCACGCCCTGGAGCTGGCCCTGACCCCCGTCTGCCCGCCGTCCCCATAGACCGCCCCCGTAGCCGCCGCCCTCTCCCCGTGGGCGCTCCCGGCCTCGGGTCCGCGCGAGGCGGCGGGATCCTGGAAGGGACGAAGGTGGGAAGGCGTGAACCTGAGCGGCTTCTCGTCCGACTGTGCTGGGTGACGGGAGGACGAGATGACCGATGAGCTGCTGGTGGTCCGCGCGCAACTGGGTGAGCGGGCCGCCCTGGCCGAGCTCGTGACCCGCTGGCGGGCGCCGGTGTGGACGTACGTGCGGCGCATGCTGGACGCCGAGCGGGCCGACGACGTGAGCCAGGAGGTGTGGCTGGCCGTCGTACGCGGCCTGCCCAGGTTGCGGGAGCCCGCCCGGTTCGCGCCCTGGCTGTTCACGATCGCCCGCCGGTCGGTGACCGACCGCCTGCGCACCGAGTACGCCCGCGAGGAGGACGCGCTCGACCAGGGCGCACCGGCGGCGGACGACCCGGTCGAGGCCGCGATGGACCGCGCCGAGCTGGCCGCCGCCCTGTCGCGCCTGCCGGTGCGGGAGCGGGAGCTCATCGTCCTGTACTACCTGGAGGACCTGCCGGTGGAGGACTGCGCGCAGATCTGCGGCATCCCCGTGGGCACGGTCAAGTCGCGACTCAACCGGGCCCGTCGCCTGCTGCGTCAGCACCTGGAGGAGAAGGGGTACCGGCCATGACCGAGGAGGAGCCGCGCCTGTCGGCGCGCGAGCTGATCGAACGGCTGGAGCCCGAGCTGTCGCCGCGCAGGCGGGTGCGGGCGCTGGCGGCACTGGTGGCCGGGCTGGCGGGCACGGTGTTCGTGACCGCGCTGTGGGGTGGCGAGCCGGGGCCGCTGCCCGTCCGTACGCATCTGTCGTTCGGGGTGTTCACCGTGTTCTGCCTGGCCTGGGCCGGGTACGGCGGATGGCTGCTGACCCGCCGGGTGCCGTTGTTCGCGACCGACCGGGTGATCGCCGCCTGGATCGCGCTGGTGGCCTCGGCGGTCACGACCGGCCTGGTGGCCGTCGTCACCGTCCAGCGGGGCACGGGCGTCGGCCCGGCGCTGGCGGTCGGCGGGCTGTTCGTGGCGGCGGCGCTGGCCCTGACCGTACGGGCCCACCACCGCCGGGCCGCGCTCCTGCGCCGCAAGCGGGAGCTGATGGGCGGGGAGGAGGAGTGAACGCGCTGGAGACCGAGGCGCTCGGCAAACGCTACCGGCGCCGCTGGGCGCTGCGCGAGGCCGCCGTCGAGGTGCCCGCCGGGGCGCGGGCGGCGCTCGTCGGCCCGAACGGGGCGGGCAAGTCGACCTTGCTGAGCGTCGTGACCGGGCTGCTGCGGCCGACCACCGGCACGGTACGCGTCTTCGGGCGGCCACTGGAGCTGCCCGGGGTCGCCTTCGTGGCCCAGGACAAGCCGCTCTACCGCCGCTGGAGCGTGGCCGACCTGCTGCGTTTCGGCGCGGCCACCAACCCGCGCTGGGACGGCGGCCGGGCCAGGTCGCTGCTGGCGGCGTACGACATCGACCCCGGCGAGCGGGCCGGGCGGTTGTCGGGCGGCCAGCGTACGCTGCTCGCGCTCGCGCTGGCGGTCGGCAAGCGCGCCGACCTGGTGGTGCTGGACGAGCCGCTGGCCGAGCTGGACCCGCTGGCCCGGGTGCAGGTGATGGGGGTGGTGCGCGAGCTGGAGGCGACCGTGCTGCTGTCGTCCCACATCCTGGCCGACCTGGTGGGGGTGTGCGATCACCTGATCCTGCTGCGCGGGGGGCGCGTCCGGCTGTGCGGCGGCTTCGCCGCGCTGCTGGGCGCCCACTCCGCCGCCACCCTGGAGGACCTCGTGCTCGACCACCTGCGCGGCCCCGAGCCGGTCTCATGAGCGGGGCACCGTGGATCACGAGGGGAGCGCTGCGGATCACGAGGGGTGCGCTGTGGGCGGCGTGGCGCGGGCAGCGCGCGCAGGCCGCCGCCGTCGCCGCCCTGATCCCGCTGTACGCCTCCTGCGCCGTGGCCGAACGACTCGACCCGGGGCTGAGCGGGCTGACCGTCCAGCTCGCCGGGTTCCTGCCCGGGGCGGTCTGCCTGCTGTGGGGCGCCCCGCTGGTCGCCCGCGAGTTCGAGACCGGCACGTACCGGCTGGCCTGGACCCAGAGCCTGTCGCGAGGCCGGTGGCTGGCCGCCGCCGTGGCGGTCGCGGCGACCGGTGCCCTGGCCGCGACCGGCGCGCTGGGGGTGCTGCTGGCCTGGGCGCTCCCGGCGTACCAGGGTGACCCGATGGCCTGGGCGTACTACGAGAGCCACGGGCTGGTCCCGTACGCTCGGGTGGTGTTCGCGCTGATGCTCGGCGTCGCGGTGGGCGCGGTGAGCGGTCACACGCGGATCGCCATGCCGCTGTCGATGCTGCTCACCGGGGTCGTCCAGTTCGGCGGGCGGATGCTGAGGGAGCGGGCGGACTCGTCGTACTGGGTCGCTCAGCGGGCCGAGACGGTCCTCTACCTGGTCCTGGCCCTCGCTCTTGCCGTCCTCGCCCTGCTGGCGGTACGGCGGCGCGCATGAGGTCACGGCGGTGAGGTCACGGAGGGGACCCCTGCAGCCGTGAATGGCGGCTGCAGAGGGTGTGCCGGGATCGTTCAGGAAACGGTCAGGGTGAAGGCCACGTTGCGCGGCTTGCCGTCGGTGTCGATGCTGCGGACGGCGATGGTGGACGCATGGTCGGAGTGGCCGCAGTCCCACACGCTCCGGGAGATCGACACCCACCGCGGGTGCCGGTAATGGCCCACCGGCGTCACGTGGGCCGCCACGGGGCCCTCCAGGTTGACGTTGTCGTTGAGGGTGACGCAGTAGAGCCCCTCCTTGGCGCGCCACGTGCGCTCGACGTTCTTGCTGACGCCGTGGGCCGAACCGTTCTCCTGCACCACGACGGACGCCTGCGCGTACGGGGTGTCGGCCTGCGCGACGGCGGCCGGGGCCAGGACGGCGGCCGCGGTGAGCGTGGCGGCCGTCAGGTGCTTGATGGTGTTCATGGCGTGTCCTCTTTGGTCCGACTCAGGCGATGGTCAGGTCGAAGCCGCCGTCGGCCAGTTCCCCCGTGTGGGGGTTGGTGACGTGGACGGCGAGCGTGTTGCGCTCATGACAGGTGGACGACGGGTTCCGGAAAGCGATGTACGGGAGACGCAGCTCGCGGCGCGGGGTGATCTGGATGAGCGCCTTCGACACGTCCACGAAGTCCGCGACGCGGACGCAGTACCGGCCGGTGGAGACCCGGCGGGAGGAGATGACGTTCTTGAACAGGTTCAGCCGGCCGTCGGAGTCGACGATGGCGCCCGCCCGCGCGTAGGGCGCGTAGATCTCGGCGTGCGCGGTGGACCCAGCGGCCATGACGCCGCCGGCAGCGGCCAGGACGAGCGCGCCGGCCAGGATGTGACGCAGCATGGAAACCCCCTTCGGTTTACCCGCAGAAAGTGATCTGCAGCGGAAAAAATAAGTCAGGGGAGGCGCCGACGCCATGAACCACCCCGCACCACGACGTTCAAGGAATCTTGACCCTCCGGCGCCGGGACCTGCCCGGACGGGCGGCGCGGCGGCCGTCCGGAGACCACGCCGGGGCGCTCCTCGGCGCGTTTGGCCGCGAGTGGTTTGTGCGGCGGGGCCTCACCAGTCATACCGCTGCTCTTCACGGGGTGTTTCACGTCCCGTTCGCCCCCGGCGGGCCGTGCGGACTTCGATCACCCCCGTGGGGCATGCGCTCCGCTTCCCTCGTTCTTCAGGAGGTCCTCGTGCGCAGCACCAGGCGGTCCATCCCGGCCCTCGCCGCCGCGGCCGCCATCGTCATGTCCGGCGCCATGTCCGTCGTCCTGTCCGGCGTCGCCGTCCCGGCAGCCGGCGCGGCCGGTGTCCGCGAGTCCGGCGGGCGCTGTTCGCCGGACGCGTCCCTGCTGGGCTTCACCGACGCCCTGGACAAAACCACCTTCGAGGACACGCCCGTGGCCGGCCTGTCCGCGCTGGCGCTCACCCGGCCCTCGCGGGCCCTCGCGCTCGTGGACAACGTCGGGACCACCCCCGCCCGCCTCTACGACCTGGCCATCACCGACGGCCGGAACAAGTCCCTGTCCGCCGAGGTACGCGGCATGACGACGCTGCGGCGGCCGGACGGCGTCCCGTACACGGGCGCCGACTTCGACGGCGAGGGACTCGTTGCCGAGCGCGGCGGAGGCAGCGTGCTGGCCAGCTCCGAGAGCGAGCCGTCGATCCGGCGCTTCCGGCTCTCCGACGGCCGCCAGGTCGCCGACCTCGAGGTGCCGCAGCGCTTCCGGGTCGCCCCGGCCGGGCAGGCGACGGCCAACCAGACGTTCGAGGCGCTGGCCGCCACCCCCGACGGCCGCGCCCTGTACGCGGGCATGGAGGGGCCGCTGTCGGCCGACGGCCGTGACGCCCAGGGCCGCGGCCTGCAGCGCATCCTGCGCTACGACGGCAGGCCCGGCGGCGCCTACCGGCCCGCCGCCCAGTACGCCTACCGCACCGACCCCGGCCTCGGCCTGGTCGAGCTGGTGGCACTCGGTGACGACCAGCTCCTCGCCCTGGAACGCGGCTTCACCCCGGGGGTGGGCAACACCGTACGCGTCTACCTGGTCTCGGCCACCGGCGCGACCGACGTCTCCGGCGTCGAGTCGCTGGCCACCCTCACCGACCAGCGCGCCTGGCTCGGCAAGCGACTGCTGGCCGACGTCGCCGACTGCCCGCCGTCCGGCGCCACCAGCAAGCAGCCCCAGCCGAACCCGCTGCTGGACAACATCGAGGGCATGGCGCTCGGCGGCCGGCTGCCCGGCGACCGGCACACCCTCTACCTGCTGTCCGACGACAACAACAACGCCACGCAGACCACCCGCCTGTACGCGCTGAGCGTCCGGCTCCCCGACGAGGCCCGGCTGACCGCCCGCGCCCTGCTGTCCGCGACCGCCTACCAGCCTGGCCCCACGTCGGGCACGAAGCTGCCGCCTGACACCGTCAACGGCGTCACCCCGCCGTTCGCCGGCCAGCCCGTCCCCGGCTTCTCGGCCGTCATCCCGGCCGGCGCGCGCTCCCGCTCCGCCGACCGGCTGCTCGCCATGCCGGACAACGGGTTCGGCTCGAAGGACAACTCGCCCGACTTCCTGCTGCGGGCCTACTTCATCGAGCCCGACTACCGCGACCACCGGATCCGGGTACGCGACCACCTCGACTTCCGCGACCCGGAACGCAAGGTGCCGTTCCCGATCGTCAACCAGGACACCCGCGACCGGCTGCTGACCGGGGCCGACTTCGACGTCGAGTCGCTGGCCAGGGACGCCCGCGGCGACCTGTGGATCGGTGAGGAGTTCGGGCCGTACCTGGTGCGTACCGACGGGACCGGCAAGGTGCTGCAGGCGCCGATCCCGCTGCCGGACGGTACGAAGTCGCCGCAGTCGCCCGACCTGACCCCGGGGGAGAGCCCGACCCTGCCGGCCAGCCGCGGGTTCGAGGCCATGGCGGTGAGCGAGGACGGCTGGACCCTGTACCCGATCCTGGAGGGCGCCAGGACCGGCGACGCCGACCAGCGCCGGCGCGTGGTCTACGAGTTCGACGTGCGGGCGAACGCCTACACCGGGCGCACCTGGTCGTTCCTGGTCGACGATCCGGGGCTGCTGGTCGGCGACGCGGCGGTGCTCGACGGCCGCCGGTTGCTGCTGATCGAGCGGGACAACGCGATGGGGCCGTCGTCCCAGGTCAAGCGCCTGGTGGTGACCGACCTGGACGAGGCGGGCCCGGACGGCGTGCTGCCCCGCCGCACGGCCGTGGACCTGATGCGCCTGGCCGACCCGAAGGGCGTCTCCACCCCGGCCCGGCCGGGCGAGTACGGGGTCGGGCCGCTGTTCTCGTTCCCCTTGCAGTCGGTGGAGTCGGTGCTGCCGTTGAGCGGTGACCGGGTCGTGGTGGCCAACGACAACAACTTCCCGGGCAACGACGGGCGCATCCCGGGGCGGGCCGACGACACCGAGGTGATCGTCATCGACGTGCCCGGCCTGCGCGACTGACACCGTTCCGCTCTGACCGAGGTCTGTGCGGCCCGTGGGAAACCGGGCCGCACAGACCTCGTCCATTTCCGGGCAGGGCCGGGCAGGGCCGGGCAGGGCCGGGCGACGCGCCGTGCCTGCGCGCGGTACGCACGCCGACCGCGTGCGCCGATGGCAACATTTGCCGTGCGCAACTACCGTGCGCGACGAAGCGTGACTTCCTGCGGGCCGGTGCCCAGGGCGGACGTACAGGAGATCTAGATGGCGGAGACGGCCCTCGTCCGAGGCCGGGCGACCAGGGAGCGGCTGCTGGGGGCCGCCGTGTCGCTGATCGGGGAGGTCGGCTGGAACCGGGTGACCACGCGGATGGCCGCCGAGCGGGCGCGGGTGGCGCCGGGCGTGGTGCACTACCACTTCAGCTCGGTGACCGACCTGCTGATCGCCGCCTCTCTGGAGTCGATCCGTGACCTGATGGGCCGCCTGCTGGAGCGGCTGGCCGGGCAGTCCGATCTCGACACCGGCGTCGACTGGCTGCTGCGGGAGGTGGCGGCCTACCCGGGCGACGACTCCGCGTCGCTGCTCATGGTGGAGACGTACCTGGCCGCGACCCGGATCCCGCGCCTGCACGACGAGCTGGCCGCGCTCGTCCTCGGCTTCCGCCGCAGCCTGGCCGCCTGGCTGGCCGAGCGCGGCTGCTCCGACGCCGGGGCGGTGGCCGCGCTGCTCGGGGCCGCGATCGACGGCCTCATCCTGCACCACCACCTCGACCGCAGTCTGGACGTCGCCGCGCTGGCCGGACCGATACGGAGAATGCTGCGCAAGGGGTGAGCCCCTCTTTCCGCACTGCCAGGCGGCCCACCGGGCCGACCGCCGACAATGCATTCCGGAAGACCCCCGGCCCGGCCTTTTCATTGAACTGGGCGAATGGCTTGTACATTTGCCCAACACGGCGGCGCGGTTGTCCGGCCGCAGTCGCACACTCTTTACGGTGACGATTTCGAGTGCGATCGATGAACTTTTCTTGAGTGTCCGTTCCGGGGTGGCGTACGGCCGGGGCGCCCTTGCGGAATTACCTTTCGATCGTGGTTCTTTTCTGGACACGACCGAAAGGGAGTCAAATGCTCCGTCGTGCTCTTTCAGGTGCGTTCGCGGTGGCGGTCGCCGGTCTCGTCACGGCGGCGGTGCCCGCCGCGGGCGTCTCCGCGCACAGCCGCGCCGCGTCGGACTACGACGACGTCGCCGCGGCGATCGTCGACTTCGACGGCAAGCTGAACAACGGCAGGAACGTCATCACTTCCTGGCGGGCCGGCGTCGGCCGGTACTGCGTCCAGCTCGCTCCCAAAGTGGATGCCGCCAGGTCGCTGATCCAGGTCACGCCGCGGGTCGCGCGGCGCGTGCCGTACATCGCGTACCGCAATCCGTCGGAGACCTGCTCGCGGCACAACACCCTCACGATCGCCGTCTACGAGATCCAGACAGGACGCCTCGCAGACAGTGGCTTCGACCTGCTGGTCCTCTGACCGTCGGGCGTATCCCACGACGACCGCCGGGGGCCGTACCCGTCGAACAGCGAGGTACGGCTTCCGGCGTCCCAGCGCTTTGTCGAAATATCTGGATATTTGAGCTTTTATCGACTGCTTCTTCTTTCGCTTTCCCTCACGGGTTTACCTGGTGCTGAAGGTTGCCATAGCGGAACCACACATCGGTCGAGACCGGTCCGCACGTCTAACCTCCGCAGGAGCCATTCGCGACGGGAGGAAGCGGCGCAGCGTGAACGAGATGCCGATGGGTGCGCGTCCGGAGGCCGAACCGCTGGCGGAGGCGGTGCAATCGGCCAGCAGGGCGCTCGTGGGGGTCGCGGTCCGCTCCATCAACGCGACCGGCGCCGACGTGACCCTGTCGCAGTATCGCGCACTCGTGCTGATCGGCGCCCGGGGCCCGCAACGGCTCGTCGACCTGGCGCAGGTCCTCGACGTGAACAGGTCGACGGCGACCCGCATGTGTGACCGCCTGGTGGCCAAGGGCCTCCTGCGCCGTACCCGCCTGTCCGGCGACCGGCGTACGGTGCGCATCGCCCTCACCCCCGAAGCGCGGGCGCTGGTGGACGGCGTGACGGAGCGGCGCAACGCGCACCTGGCCCGCATCCTGGCCGAACTCACCCCTGAGCAGCGGAGCGCGGCCGTGGCGGCGCTGACCACGTTCGCCGACGCGGCCGCCGAGCAGCCGGGCACGACGCCCCGCGACGGACGGACCGGCCCGCCCACCCCATGACAACACCATTGACAGAATGGCTAGCTCAGGTAAAATCCGGGCCCCGTCAATTACCGGCGAGATTGAGCGAGAGCTGCATTCCTGTTTCCCGAGATTTCGCTTCGGCGTCAGGAAATGGGGGGAACCTTGCCGCGACAGGTTATCCCGTTCCCGGGCAACAGAGGCAGGTTCTCATGGTCAGACGATCCCTGGCAGTGCTGGTCCCCGTCGTCCTCGGCGTCATCGCGTTCGCGTTACCCGCCCACGCGGTGACCCTGGAGCAGAAACTCGCCGCGCTCTCCACCTTCTCCCAGCCCACCGCCCCGAGCGCCGCCGCCTGGCGCAGCGCCTGGCAGAACCAGGCGTCCTGGGCCGACTACGCCTTTGACTGGTCCACCGACCTGTGCTCGAGCAGCCCCGACCAACCGCTCGGCTTCGATTTCCGTACGTCCTGCCGCCGGCACGACTTCGGCTACCGGAACTACAAGGCCGTGAGCCAGTTCCCGGCGAACAAGGACCGCATCGACGACGCCTTCTACTTCGACATGCGGCAGGTCTGCGCCGGATACTCGGGAATCCCCAAGTCCACCTGTGACGGCCTCGCCTGGACGTACTACCAGGCGGTCCGCCAGTTCGGTGACCTCCGCGTCACGGAGGAGCAGATCCGGCAGGTTCAGCGGCAGGCCGAGCTGAACGCCCAGAACTCCGGGTCCTGAACACCGCGGGGCGGGGCCGCCGTCGCGTCCCCGCCCCGGTGGTCCACCCGCCGATCGTCCCCGCGGCCGCGGGCGGAGCCGCGGGGCTGATGCTTGCGAAGGTTTGGCCGGTCACTGGCGGCGCGACCGCGTAGGCCGACCAGGGCCGGGAAGTCGCAGGTCATGAGAGTTGTGGTGGACCTGACGCGCTGCCAGGCGTACGCGCAGTGCGCCTTCCTCGCCCCCGAGGTGTTCCGGATGCACGGCGCGGAGGCGCTGCTGTACGACCCCGGCCCCGACGAGGCGCAACGCGACCACGTGCTGCGGGCCGCGGCGGCCTGCCCGGTGCAGGCCATCCGGGTGGACCGGATCGAGACCCGCGACCCCGCCGACGCCACCTCGGGATTGATGGCCACCCAGCGGCTCGTCCAGGCGCGGGAGAAGTCCCGTCCGGCGGCGGGCACGGCGGGCGAGCGGGACGCGGTGATCGAGCGGCTGCGGTGCGAGGGGCGCATCGTGGTCGTGGGCGCGTCGCTGGCGGGGCTGGCCGCCGGGGCGACCCTGCGCATGGAGGGCTTCACCGGCTCGCTGACGATGATCGGGGACGAGCCGTACCGGGCGTACGACCGGCCGCCGCTGTCCAAGCAGGTGCTCGACGGGTGGATCCCCGCCGACCGTACGGGACTGCCGTACACCGAGGAGATCGACGCGCGGTGGCTGCTCGGCGTCCCGGCCACCGGCCTGGACCCGGTCGGCAAGCGGGTCCTGCTCGGCGACGGCGGCGTGGTGGAGTACGACCGGCTGCTGATCGCGACCGGAACCCGCGCCCGCGCCTGGTTCGACGAGGAGGAGGCCGCGCTCAAGGGGGTGGTCGGGCTGCGTACCCGCGACGACGCCACCGAACTGCTGCGCCTGCTCGCCGACCGGCCCCGGCGGGTGCTGGTCATCGGCAGCGGGTTCACCGGCTCGGAGGTGGCCTGGGCCTGCCGCCAGCGGGGCCTGGCGGTCACCGTCGTCGAACGCGGCCAGGCGCCCCTGGTCGGCGCCCTCGGCGGCGTGATCGGTGAGGTGGCCGCCGACCTGCAGCGCGAGCACGGCGTCGACCTGCGCTGCGCCACCACCGTGACCCGCCTGGAGGGCGACGCCTCCGGAAGGCTGCGCCGCGCCCACCTGTCCGACGGCGGCGTGGTCGAGGCCGAGGTGGCCGTGGTGGCGCTGGGCGCGGTCCGCAACACCGAATGGCTGACGGGCTCGGGCCTGGCCGCCGGAGCGTTCGGGGTGGGCTGCGACGCCGGTTGCCGGGCGTTCGACATCAACGGGGTGGTCACCGACGACGTCTTCGTCGCGGGGGACGTGGCCCGCTTCCCCCACCCGCTGTACGGCTACCAGTTCCTGTCGCTGGAGCACTGGGGCAACGCCGTCACCCAGGCCCAGGTCGCCGCGCACAACATGATCAGCGATCCGATCGACCGCCGGCCGCACCTGTCCAGCCCGGTCTTCTGGTCGGCGCAGTTCGGCGTCAACATCAAGTCGGTGGGGGTGCCCACCTTCGCCGACGAGATCGTCATCGCCCAGGGCTCGCTCGCCGAGCGCCGCTTCGTGGCCGCCTACGGCCGCGACGGCCGCATCACCGCCGCCGTCGCCTTCGACCAGGGCAAGTGGCTGGAGCTCTACCAGCGTCTGATCGAGGCCGCCGCGCCGTTCCCACCCGAGCTGGACGGCGTCGACCAGCCGGCCGACCGGCGGCCCAGGCCGGCGCGGTTCCCCGAACAGCGCCTGCTCAACCTGCACGCCACCGTCCGGGTGACCGGCCACGACCCGAGCGAACGCCGCGCCGAGCTGATCCACCACCACTGATCCGCCCGCGGCGGCCACGAAAGGCAGGCTCATGGCACCGGCCAGCATCTACCAGCAGATCCTCGACCCGGCCAACCGCCCCGACCCGTACCCGCTCTACGCCGAGCTGCGCAGGACGCCGGTGACGCGGGAGGCCGACGGCACCTACGTGGTCAGCACGTACGACGAGGTCGTCGCCCTGCTGCACGACCCGCGGGTCAGCTCCGACCCCCAGCGCCACCCCTCCGCCACGCCCTCGGAAGGCTGCCAGGAAGCGCCCGTGTCCTTCCTCAACCTCGACCCGCCCGACCACGACCGGCTGCGCGGGCAGGCCATGTGGTGCTTCGGCCCGCCGCACAGCCCCGGCCGCGTCGAGAGCCTGCGTCCCTGGCTGGCCGAGGTCGCCAACGGCCTGATCGACGGCTTCTTCGGCGGGAACCGGGTCGACCTCGTCGACGAGTTCAGCTACCCGCTGCCGGTGACCGCGATCTGCCACGTGCTCGGCGTGCCGCGCGAGGACGAGCCGCGCTTCCACCAGTGGGCCGACGGCGTCGTCGAGACCATCGACCCCAACACCGGAACGTTCGCGGAGCGCCGGCGGCGCAGAGACCAGATCTTCGCCGAGACGAGCGAGTACCTCGGCACGCTCGCCGACGCCCACGCCGATCGGCCGGGGGACGACCTGATCTCCGGGCTGCTCACCGATCCGGGCCCGCACGGGCTGATGTCGCGCGCCGACGTACTGAGCACCGGGGTGCTGCTGCTGGTCGCCGGGCACGAGACGACCGTCAACCTCATCGCCAACGGCGTGCTCACCCTGCTGCGCCACCCCGACATGCTGGAACGGCTGCGCCACGAACCCGACCTGATCACCCCGCTGGTCGAGGAACTGCTGCGCTACGAGCCACCCGTGCAGATGCGTACGAACCGCAGCACCGTCGCCGACATCGACCTCGCCGGCACCACCATCCCGAAGGGCGCGCCGCTGGCCCTGATGCTGGCCGCCGCCAACCGTGACCCGCGCCGCTTCCCCGACCCCGACCGCTTCGACCCCGACCGCACCGGCAACGTGCACGTCAGCTTCAACAGCGGCATCCACTACTGCCTGGGCGCCCCGCTCGCCCGGGTCGAGGCCCAGATTGCCCTGTCGGCGCTGGCCCGCCGACTGGTGAACCCCCGGCTGGTCACCGACCCGCCGCCGTACCGGCCCAACCCGGAGCTGCGCGGCCCGCGCCACCTCCTGATCGAGTACGACGACCTTGCCCCCGCCACCGGGCAGCTCTGATCCCGAGGTCCGGTCAGCCGGGTTCCTCGGGGCGGGGGATATGCGGAGGGTCGCGGAGCGCGCGGCCGGGGTCGTGGCGATCGAGCCGAGGCCGCCGTACTCGGCGTGGTAGGCGGCGTCGATCGCGGCGGTCGCCGGTGAGGAGGGGGTGCCGGGTGCGGCGAGTACGGCGCCGAGGGGTTCGAGTACTACCGCACCCCCCGGGCCGAGCACCCGAGGTGCGCCCGGTTCTTCGACTGGACCAGCGTCGACAAGATCGCGATGTTCGACGCGTTCGCCCCCATCCCGCTGATTGGGCAGCGACCTCTACGACAAGCCCCAGTACGTGGGCCCCGCGGTCGAGAAGCTGGCCGAGTTCTTCACGAAGAGCCTGGTCGAGGCCGCCTGAGGACACGCCGACCGCGCCCTCCCCGCGCGCGGGGGCCGAGTGTCGTCCCTTGGACGGCGGGTAGGTCCCGCGAGGGGTGTGGTCATTGGACGAGATCGATGTGATCGTGATCGGCGCGGGGCCCGCGGGGGAGTCGGCCGCCGCCAGGTGCGCCGACGGCGGGCTGTCGGTGGCGCTGGTGGAGCAGCGGCTGGTGGGGGGCGAGTGCCTGTACTACGGGTGCATTCCGAGCAAGGCGCTGATCCGGCCTGGGGACGTCCTGGCCGCCGCCCGCCGGGTGCCGGGCGCGGCGCAGGCGCTCACGGGCAGGCTGGACGCCCGGGAGGCGTTCGCCCGACGTGACGAGCTGGTCGGCGAGTGGGACGACGCGGCGCAGCTCCCCGCCTTCGAGGAGAAGGGCGTCCTGTTCGTCCGCGGGCCTGGCAGGATCGCCGATGACCGGGTGGTCGACGTCTCCACCTCCGACGGAGGGACGCGGCGGCTGACCGCGCGCCGGGCGGTGGTGCTGGCCACGGGCACGAGCCCGGCCATCCCGCCCATCGACGGCCTGCGCCGCGGCCAGGTGTGGGACAACCAGGACGCCACCGCGGTCAAGGAGCTGCCCGAGCGCCTGCTGGTGATCGGCGGCGGGTTCATCGGCGCGGAGATGACGCAGGCGTTCCGGCGGCTGGGCTGCACCCAGGTGACGGTGGTGGAGGAGGCCGAGCGGCTGCTGGTCGCGGAGGAGCCGTTCGCCGGTGAGCAGGTGCGGGAGGCGTTCGAGGCGGAGGGCGTCGACGTCGTGACGGGCGTCCGCGTGACCGCCGTCGAGCAGCGGGACACCGACGGGCCGCTGACCGCGACTCTCGGCGACGGCCGCCGGGTCACCGCCGACGAGATCCTCGTCGCGGTCGGCCGCCGCGCCGAGACCGAGGGACTCGGGCTGGAGGCCATCGGCCTGACGCCAGGCGGGTTCGTCGAGGTCGACGGCTGGATGCGGGCCACCGGCGTGCCGGGCGGCTGGCTGTACGCGGTCGGCGACTGCAACGGCCGCGCGCTGCTCACCCACATGGGTAAGTACCAGGGCAGGCTCGCCGCCGACGTGATCATGGGTAAGGACGTGCCCGAGTCGACCACCGTCGTGCCGCGCGTGACCTTCACCGATCCCCAGGTCTGCGCGGTCGGGCTGACCGAGCGGCAGGCCCGCGAGCGCGGCCTGCCGGTGCGGACCGTGACCACCGGCACCGGCGACGTCGACGGGGCTCACGTGCTGGGCGTGGGGATTACCGGCACGTGCAAGCTCGTCGTCGACGACGACCGCAAGGTGCTGGTGGGCGCCACCTTCGTCGGGCCCGGCATGCAGGAGCTGCTGCACTCGGCCACGATCGCGATCGTTGGCGAGCTGCCGCTCGCCACCCTGTGGCAGGCGGTGCCGCCGTTCCCCACGGTCAGCGAGGTCTGGCTACGCCTGCTCGAAGCGTACGGCCTCTAGGCCCCGCGCCGCCTCAGCTCCTCACGGACGGGCGGCCTCGCCCGGCGCGCTGACACACCGAGCCGGCGAAGGCCGGGAAAGGCGGGGACGCGGTGGCACTCATGCTGGCTCTCGTGGTCGGCGCCACGGTCGTGTCGGCGCTGGCCAGGCGGCTGGGGGTGCCGTCGCCGATCGCGCTGGTGGTCGCCGGGATCCTGGTCAGCCTGATACCGGGCCTGCCCCGGTACGAGCTGGACCCGGAGCTGGTCCTGTTCGGGTTCCTGCCGCCGCTCCTGTACGCCGAGGCGCTCGACACCAGCCTGCGGGACCTGCGGGCCAACCTGCGCTCGATCACGCTGCTGTCGGTCGGCCTGGTGCTGGCCAGCACGATCGCGGTCGGGTACGTCGCGCACGCGCTCGTGCCCGGACTGCCGCTGGCGGCCGGGTTCGTGCTGGGCGCGATCGTCGCGCCGCCGGACGCGCTGGCGGCGGCCGCGATCGCGAACCGGGTGGGGCTGCCGCGCCGCGTGGTCACCGTCCTGGAGGGCGAGAGCCTGCTCAACGACGCCACCGCCCTGGTGGTGTACCGCATCGCGATCGCCGCCGTGGTCACCGGCGTCTTCTCCTACGGCGAAGCGGTGCTGCGGTTCCTGATGGTCAGCGTGGTCGGGGTCGGGTTCGGGCTGGCGGTGGGCTATCTCGTCATCCGTGTACGACGCCGGATCGACGACCCGCTGACCGAGAACACCGTGTCGCTGGTCACCCCGTTCGCGGCCTACCTGGGCGCGGAGGCGCTGCACGGGTCGGGCGTGCTGGCGGTGGTGGTGACGGGACTGATGGTGGCGCGGGCGGCGCCGCTGATCGTGTCCAGCACCACCCGGCTGCAGGGGCAGGCGGTCTGGGAGATGATCGCGTACCTGCTGCAGAGCGTCGTGTTCGCGCTCATCGGCCTGCAACTGCGGCAGATCCTGGCGGAACTGCACGGTTACTCCGCGGCCGAACTCCTGCTCTACGCGGGCGCGGTCACCCTCACGCTGATCGTGATCCGCGTCCTGTGGGTGTTCCCGACCGTGTACCTGCCGCGCCTGCTCTTCGCGGGCATCCGCGCCCGTGATCCGTCCCCGCCGTGGCAGGCGGTGACCATCGTGTCGTGGGCCGGGCTGCGCGGCGTGGTGTCGCTGGCCGCCGCGTTCGCCATCCCGCTGAGCGCGGGCGGCACGCCGTTCCCCGGACGGGACCTGATCCTCTTCCTGACGTTCACGGTGATCGTGGCGACGCTGGTGCTGCAGGGGCTGAGCCTGCCGTGGGTCAGCCGCCGCCTGCGCGTCCCGGGCATGGACGACGACCTGCCCGCGCTGGAGCGGGCGAGCGCGGAGCACACCACGGCCCGGCTGGCCCTGCTGCGCCTGGACCAGATCGTGGCCGAGGGGACGCTGCCCGGCGAGGTGGAGCTGCGCCTGCGCAGGGACCTGGAGGAACGGGCCCGCAGGGCGCACGCCGAGCTCGGGCCAGGCGCGGACGACGAGCACCTGCCCGAGCTGGTCGAGGGCGCGGTCACCGCCGCCGCGACCTACGCCGAGGCACGCAGGGAGCTGCTGCGGGTGGAACGCGAGGAGGCGGTACGCCTCTGGCAGCGCGGCGAGATCGGCGACGAGGCGCTCCAGGCCCTGCAACGCAGGCTCGACCTGGAGGAGCAGCAGATCCTCTGACCTCCGGCACGCCGGGCGTGCCGGTCGACCCGCCGTGTTCGACCGCGCGCTCAGGAGGCCCTCGCGGGGGTAGCTCCCATGGCCGAGGCGGTCAGCCGCGCGCCCGCCGCGTCGCTCCGGAGGCAGCCCCGGCCGCCGGGACGACGGCGTCGTAGTCGACGAGGAGGTGGCGCGGGCCGCGCAGGGTCGGGCTGGGCCGGTACGGCGGCGGGTCGGTGACCAGCCGGGGGTTCACCAGCCGGCGGGCCAGCGCCGACAGGGCGATCTGGGCCTCGACCCGGGCGAGCGGGGCGCCGTAGCAGTAGTGGACGCCGCTGCCGAACCCGAGGTGCCGGTTGTCGGCGCGGTCGGGATCGAAACGGTCCGGATCCGGGAAGCGGCCGGGGTCGCGGTCGGCGGCGGCGAGCGCGAGCGTCACCGGCGAGCCCTTGGGGATGGTGGTCCCCGCGAGGTCGATGTCGGCCAGGGTGCTCCGGCTGGTCAGCAGGTGCACGGGTGGCTCGTAGCGCAGCAGTTCCTCGACCAGCGGGGTGATCAGGTCGGGTTCGTGGCGCAGCCGGTCGAGCACGTCGGGGTGGCGCAGGAGGGTGAGCATGCCGTTGGCGATGAGGTTGACGGTCGTCTCGTGCCCGGCGACCAGCAGCAGCACCCCGGTGCTCAGCACGTCGGCGCGGGACATCGGCGCGCCGGGGCCGGTGCCGGTGAGCAGCGCGGACATCAGGTCGTCGCCAGGCCGCCGCACGTGGGCGTCGGCGAGGCGGCCGAGATATTCGCCGACCTCGGCGCCGATCCGGCGGCGCCTGCGCTGGCGTTCCGCGAACGGGCCGGTGGTCGGGTCGCCGGTCTCGATGATCGTGTCGGCCCAGTGGTGGAAGCGCGGCTCGTCCTCGCGCGGCACGCCGAGCAGGCGGCAGATCGCCGTCACAGGCAGCGGGTACGCGAAGTCGTCCACGAGATCGGCCCGGTGCCCGCCCTCCAGGTCGTCGATCAGCGCGTCGGTGACCTCGGCCAGCCAGGGGCGCATCCCCTCGACCCGGCCTGGGCTGTGGGGCGGCCCGAACGGCCGGTTGGCCAGCTCCCGCAGCCGGTCGTGCTCGGGCGGGTCACGCCGGATGAAGTCGAGCGGCAGCCCCGGCTCCTCGGGTGCGGCCCCGGCCATGTCGGGATGGCTGCGAGGGTCGGAGCTGACCCGGGGATCGTGCAGCAGCGCGACGACCTCGTCGTACGTGCTGACCACGTAGGTGCCGTCCGCCTGCCGTGCCACCGGGGTCCTGCGCAGCTCCGCGTACAGCGGGTACGGGTCGGCCCGGCTCGCGGGGTCGAGGATCTGCTCGTAGACGCTGGGCGATGCCATGGCGGTACCTTTCGTGGCTCCCACCCGGCGCGGTCGGCAGGCGCGCCGCCGGGTCGGATCGGCGGTGGCGCACCGCGGTCCTCTGCCCGGCCGGCCCGCACCCAAACGCCGCCTCTTACGCGCCGGACATCGACGCTACCGCCGCGTTGCCCCGCGCTCCATGCCGCCCTCGCTCGGCTGCCCGCTCGGCCGGCTGTCGCTCTGGTCGCTCGTCCACGAGGTGAGGATGCGCAGCCCGTCGTACGAGGGGGTGCCGGGGGCGGCGGTGAGCACCATCAGGCGCTGCCCCGATCCGTCGGGGCTGCTCCAGGTGTCGCAGTCCAGCGTGAGGTCACCGACCAGCCGATGGCGGTACTGCTTGGTGCCGTAACTGGCGCTGGTCACGCGGTGTTCGGCCCACCAGGTGCGGAAGTCGGCGTCCTGCACCGACAGCTCGCCGACGAGCCGGGCCAGCTCGGGGTCGTCGGAGTCCGGCCCGGCCTCCATGCGCAGGGCGGCGACGGCGTCACGCGCGTCGTGCGCCCAGTTCCGGTGCATGCCGCGGATGACCGGATGGGTGAACAGCAGGCGGACGTAGTTGCGCTGCGCCGCCGGGATCTCGGAGAAGTCGATGTAGAGGGCGGTGGCGGCCGGGTTCCACTGCAGGATGTCCAGCCGCTTGCCCAGGACGAGCGCGGGCGTATCGGTGAGCTGGTCGAGCAGGCGGCGCATGGCGGGCCGTACGCGTTGCGCGGGACGTCGGCGGCGGGGCCGCGCGTCGGTCTTGCCGGCCAGCTCGTACAGGTAGCTCTGCTGGTCGTCGTCGAGCCGCAGGGCGCGGGCCAGGGTGGCGAGCACCGTGGCGGACGCCTGGACCCGGCCCTGCTCCAGCCGGGTGTAGTAGTCGACGCTGATCGCCGCGAGCTGGGCGACCTCCTCGCGCCGCAACCCGGCCACCTTGCGCGGGGAGTCGGACCCGGCCAGGCCGAAGTCCTCGGGCGCCAGTTGCGCCCGGCGGGCCCTCAGGAAGGCCCCGAACTCGCCGGGGAGAGATTCCGAACTCATGCCTTCATTCTCCCGCCACCCCGTACGGATGTGAGAGGGCAGGTTCCTTCCCAGGCAAGAACTCGCCTCTGTTGCCTGCCGGGGGCAGGCGCGAACGTGAAGACATGCCCGGCAGACAGCCCGGGTCAGGAACCCACCGCGACGGTGCGGATCCGCCGAACACGAAGACGCTCGACCTCAGGCGGAGAACCCCATGGTAAAGACCGATGTGACCTTCGACAGCGCCGGCATCCCCCTCGCCGGCCACCTCTACCTCCCCGACGGCCCGTCCGAGTGGCCCCGTCCGGCGATCGTCGTCGGCCACCCCAGCAGCGGCGTCAAGGAGCAGACCGCCGGGCTCTACGCCCGGCGCCTCGCGGGGCAGGGGTTCGTCACCCTTGCCTTCGACGCGGCGTACCAGGGTGAGAGCGGCGGCGAGCCGCGCGGGCTGGAGGACCCCGCCCACCGGGTCGAGGACCTCAAGGCCGCCGTCTCCTTCCTCACCACACGCGACGAGGTCGACGCGGAGCGTATCGGCATGCTCGGCGTCTGCGCCTCCGGCGGCTTTGTGCTCAACGCCGCCTCCGGCGATGTCCGCGTGAAGGCCGTCGGCACCGTCAGCGCCGTCGACCTCTCCCGCCAGTTCCGCCTCGGCGCGGACGGGACCCAGGACCCCGCCGTCATCCGCGGCATGCTCGGCGCGGCCGCGTCCGCCCGGGTCACCGAGGCGCGCGGCGGCGGCGTCCGGTATTTCGAGATCTTCCCCGACACCGAGGAGGAGGCACGCCGGGGCGGGTCGCACGCCTACGAAGGCTGGGAGTACTACCGCACTCCCCGCGCCGCGCACCCGCGCTCGGCCAGGTCGCTGACCTGGAGCAGCGTCGACCGCATCGCCGCCTTCGACGCCTTCGCCCCGCTCGCCCTCCTGGGCCCGCGCCCGCTGCTCATGATCGTCGGGAGCGACGCGGTGACCTCCTGGATGAGCGTGGCGGCCTTCCAGAAGGTCACCGGCCCCAAGGAACTGGTCCGGATCGACGGCGCGTCGCACGTCGACCTCTACGACAGGAAGGAGTACGTGGACCCCGCGGTCGAACGGCTCACCGCCTTCTTCACCGAGCACCTGGGCTCCTCGACGGGCTCTCGTGACGAGACCACCGGCGACCAGGCGGCTCTGGCCTAGCGGCCGGGCGGCAGCGGATGCCCCCGCGACCGAGCAGGGGCATCGCGCGGAAAGCGAACCAAGCAGAAGGGACGTGAACCGTGACGGCACGCCTGACATCGGTGAACGACCACGAGATCTCCGGCGAATGCCGGACCGCACAGGCGTTCCAGCTCATGCACGAGTTGCAGAAGAGCCGGCGTTTCGCCTCCGACGCCTCACACGAGCTGCGCACGGCCGTCGCGGGGCTGCGCGCGGAACTGGAGGAGGCCGGCCTGCACCCTGACGAGACCGACCTCGGCGACCTGCTCGCCAAGGCGTTGAGAGACGTCGACCGGCTGGACGCGATCATCACCGATCTGCGCGTCCTGGCCGAGATGGAGTCCGGCCCGCCCACGTTGTCGCGCCGGATCGACCTGGCCGCACTGGCCCGCGACGAGATCGCCCGCAGGGGCGACCCGATCGCGGTCCGCTTCACGGCGGAGCCCGGGGTGCGCGTACGGGCCGTCCCGATCCGGATCGCCCGGGTGCTCACCAACCTGCTGGACAACGCCCAGCGGCACGCCCGGCACCTGGTCGAGGTCCGCGTACGCCGCGACGGAGACGACGCCGAGCTGTCGGTGACCGACGACGGAGAGGGGATCGACGAGGCAGAACGTGAACGAGTCTTCCAGCGCTTCACCCGCCTGACGGCCGGCCGCCGTCTCGACGGCACCGGCAGCGGCCTGGGCCTGGCGATCGCCCGCGACATCGCCCATGCCCACCGCGGCAGCCTGGGCGTCGGCGAGTCCGAGACCGGCGGGGCACGCTTCGTCCTGCGCATTCCACTCGCGAAACCCGCTGAGAGCCCGTGATGAGATGAGTTGCGATCTTGTGAGCACGTGCGCGGACGTCATGGAACGCTGGCGTCACTTCGCCGCCGGCGCCTCGCACGAACTGCGTACGCCGCTGGCCGCGCTGCGCGTGCAGGTGGAGTCGGCGCAACGGCACCCGTACGACGTCGACCTGCCCGACCTGCTGGACCACCTCAGACGCGACCTCGACCGGCTGGAGAGCCTCATCGGCGACCTGCTGTTCCTCACCAGGATCGAGGCCGAGGTCCACCGGACGCTGGAAGAGGTGGACCTGGCGAACCTGGTCAGGAGGGAGGCGGCCCGGTGGAGCGGCGATGGTGACGTGCGGCTCGACCTCACCCCAGGGGTGATGGTCGACGCCGCCCCGTGCCATTTCGCGCGGCTGCTCGCCAACCTGCTGGACAACGCCCGGCGGCACCGCACACGTACCGTGGAGGTGCGCCTGCGCCGGGTGGGCGACCACGCCGAGCTGACCGTGGCCGACGACGGGGCCGGGATCCCGCCCGCCGACCGCGAACGCGTCTTCCAGCCCTTCGCCCGCCTGGACACCGCCCGCTGTCGCGACCGCGGCGGCGCCGGGCTGGGCCTGGCCATCGCCCGCGACATCGCCACGGCCCACCACGGCACCCTGCACGTCGAGGACGCGGCCCGCGGCGGCGCGCGCTTCGTGCTCCGCATCCCCCCATCCACCACAACCAGCCCCTGAACCACTTAGACGCCAGGGCTCACGCAGACACCGAACCTCATACGTATCGTCTCTTCCGCAACCGTCGCCGACTCCCACCACGTCCGCGGCGGCTTCGTCATGCCCGGGTTTCGAGACGGGTCACGAGACGTCGTGGGTCGTCCGGCGCGGGTGGGAGGCGTCAGGGGCGGCGGGATCGCCTTCCCGCTCGTCCTCGACGGCGGCCCGGTACAGGGGAAAGGTCGCCACGAAGCGCGCTCCCTCGTCGGAGTCGGCGAGGGTGAGGGCGCCGTGATGGCTCTCGGCGATCTGGCGGGCGATGGCCAGGCCCAGCCCGGTGCCGCCGGCGTCCTTGGCGCGGGAGTCCGCCAGGCGGACGAACCGATGGAAGATCGTCTCCCTCTGGTCCGGCGGGACGCCGGGGCCGTCGTCGGCGACTTCGAGCACGGCGTCGCGGTTGTCGCGGGTGACCCGGACGGTGACGGCGGAGGCGGCGTGGCGTTCGGCGTTGTCGAGGAGGTTGGCCAGCAGGCGACGGCAGTCCAGGGCGTCCGCGGCGATCATGATGCCCGGCTCGATCACGGAGATGAGCCGCTGTCGCGCGGCCCGGCTCGACACCTCGTCGGTCACCAGCTCGCTCAGGTTCACGACCTCGGTGGGCTTGACGGCGGCGGCGTCGAGCCTGCTGATGACGAGCAGGTCGGTGACGATGGCCTGCAGCCGTTCCAGGCCGGCCAGCAGGGACTCTCCCACGCGGGACCAGTCGGCCGGGTCGCGGCTCAGCATCGCCTCCTCCACCCGCAGCCGCATCGCGGCGATGGGGGTGCGCAGGTCGTGGGAGGCGTCGGAGGTGAACTGCCGCTCGCGCTGGAACGCGGCCTCCAGCAGCGCCAGGGTCTGGTTGACGGTCATCGCGAGATGCCAGATCTCGTCGTGGCGGGCGGGCACGGGCACCCGCTTCCCCGGGTCGGTCGTGGTGATCTCGGCCAGCGCCGTGCGGATGGCCTGGACCGGTCGCAGGGTACGGCCGACCACATGGGAGATGCCGAACCCCGCGACGGCCACGATCGTCCCGGCCGAGCCCAGGAGCACGAGCAGGGTGAAGGGGTTCACGTACCAGGGGGTGGCGGGGGTGAACCCGTAGATGAGCAGCTCCCGATGGGCGGCGTCGGGCAACCACAGGGCGTTGACGATCATGCATCCGTCCAGGCCCGGCAACTGGCACAGAACCCTGTCCGCGCCGCCTCGGGAGCGCGCCGGCGGGTGGAACGAGGCCAGCCGCGGCCTGCCGACCAGCGACGGGCTCGCCGCCACCACCCGTCCGGACGGATCGACCACCTGAACGGCCGACAGCCCCCGCGTCTGCCTGATCACCGGGGGCACCGACCGGTGCGCGTTTTCGAACACCACCTCGCCGAGCCTGTGGTAGGCCGAGTAGACGCGATGACTCATGTCGTGCGCCCGCAGCAGACCCAGGCCGAGCATGACCAGCCCCACGCAGGTCAGGGCCATCACCGCCGTCGACAGCACCGTCATGCGTGTCCGGACGGTCCAGTCCCGCCACACGTCCACGTCGGCCTCCCCCCGACCACAGGTCTAGAAACCTGCTCGTTGGGCCGGAAAGCCACACGCAAGCCGCAGCCACGATTCACCCCGCCAGAGCAGCGCCCTGCTCACCGCGCCGCAGCGGCCGCGTCGCCGCGCCGTCGCCGTGGGCCGCCGTCGCCCGGCTTCAGGGGCTCTCGGCCGGGTCGGCTCGCTGAGGGTCGGGGCGGCCGGTCTTGCCGAGGATGCGGCGCAGCGCCGCGATGTCCTGGCCGTCGAGGCGGGAGCCGATGAGCTCGTCGTAGACGGTGCACTGGAGGTCTTTCGCCTCGGACGTCTGCCGCCGCCCCTTCTCGGTCAGCACGGCGAGGATGACCCGCCGGTTGCCCGCGTCGGGGTGGCGGTCGACCAGGCCCTTGTCGGCCAGGCGGTCGACCAGCCGCGTCACGCCGCTGCGGGTGACGAGCAGCGCGTCGGCCAGCTCGTGCATGCGCAGCCCGTCAAGGTGCGGCAGGAGCGCCGCCAGCAGCTCGTGCTCCAGCAGGGAGGTGCCGTGCGCGGACTCGAGCCGCCTGCCGATCTCCGCCTTGACCTGCCCGTCCATGTGCTGGAGCCGGGCCCAGACACCGAGCTTCTCCCACGCGTCGCCATCCATCGGCAGTCGGGACACCCGGGCCCCGCCCCCTTTCGTCTCCACTCATCCTAACCGACAACTGTTGACGTGCTCACAGTTGACACAACAACACTTTCGCCTAAGGATTGACGCGTCAACAGTTGTCAACTCAATTCGAAGGAGGGTGGCGTGAGCGACGTCACCGTCGACCGGGCGGGATGGCGGGAGTGGACGGGGCTCGCCGTGCTCGCCCTGCCGACCCTGCTGGTCTCCATGGACCTGACCGTGCTGCACCTGGCGGTGCCCCACCTGACCGCCAGCCTTGAGCCGTCCGGCACCCAACTGCTGTGGATCGTGGACATCTACGCCTTCCTGGTCGCCGGGCTCCTGATCACGATGGGCACCCTCGGCGACCGGATCGGGCGCCGGCGGCTCCTGCTAGGCGGCGCCGCCGCGTTCGGGGTCGCCTCCGCCGTGGCGGCCTACGCCGGCAGCGCCGAGCTGCTCATCGCCGCCCGCGCGCTGCTCGGCATCGGCGGCGCGACCCTGATGCCCTCGACCATGTCGTTGATCCGCACGATGTTCCGCGACGACAAGCAGCGCACCGTCGCCATCTCGGTGTGGATGATGAGCTTCATGACCGGCGGCGCGATCGGCCCGCTGGTCGCGGGGGCCATGCTGGAGACGTTCTGGTGGGGGTCGGTGTTCCTGCTGGCCGTGCCGGTGATGGTGCTCCTGCTGGTCGTGGGGCCGCTGCTGCTGCCCGAGCATCGCGATCCCGCGCCCGGGCGGGTCGACCTGCCCAGCGCGCTGCTGTCCATCGTCTCGGTGCTGGCCCTGGTCTACTGCCTCAAGCAGATCGCGGCAGACGGCCTCACCTGGCAGCCCGCGCTGTCCCTCGCCGTGGGTCTGGTCGCGGGCGTCGTGTTCGTCCGGCGTCAACTGGGGCTGGAGCATCCCCTCGTCGACGTACGGCTGTTCCGCGACCGCGTCTTCTCCACCTCGGTGGGCAGCCTGCTGGTCAGCATCATGGTGATGATGGGCGTCTATTTCCTGACCGTCCAGTACCTGCAGTTGGTGGAGGGGCTGTCCGCGCTGCAGGCGGGGCTGTGGACGCTGCCCAGCACCGCCGCGGGGATCGTCGGGACCATGGTGGCCCCGGCGCTGGTGAGCCGGCTCCGGCCCGCCGTCGTGATCGCCGGTGGGCTCTTCGTCGCGATCCTCGGCCTGGCGCTGCTCACCCAGGTCGGCACCGCCGGCCTGGCCCTGCTCATCACCGGGTCCGCGGTGCTGTCCCTCGGCATCGCGCCGGCCAGCGTCCTCGGCACCGACCTGATCGTCGGATCCGCCCCCGTCGAGCGCGCCGGGGCGGCCTCGGCCGTCTCCGAGACCAGCAGCGAGCTGGGCGGAGCCCTCGGCATCGCGGTTCTCGGCAGCATCGCCACCGCCGCCTACCACAACCGGCTGACCGACACGATCCCCGCCGGGCTCCCACCCGAGGCGGCGGGCACGGCGCTCGACACCCTCGCCGGCGCGCTGGAGACGGCCGGGCGGCTGTCCGCCCAGCTCGGCGACGGCCTGGTGACCGCGGCCCACGGCGCTTTCGTGCACGGGCTGCACGTCATCTCCGTCGTCAGCATCGTCATCATGGCCGCCTTCGCCGCCGTGGCCGCGGTCATGCTCCGCGGCCTGCGCCCGACCACCGGCCAGGAACCCGCCGCCCCGGCGCCGGGTGACGCGGAGGGCGTGCCGCAGCCCGCCCACGGAGGCCGGGGTGGTGAGAAGCCGGGGGAGGCGGGGTAGTCGCAGGTGAGGCCGCGTCCGCGTGATCGGGGGATCGATGCTGGGAATGCCTGACGGAGTCCGTGGGTGCCTGTTCGACATGGACGGCGTGCTGACCCGCACCGCCACCGTGCACGCCGCCGCGTGGAAGACCATGTTCGACGACTTCCTGCGGAGGCGGGCCGACCGCACCGGGGCCCCTTACGTGCCGTTCGACGCGGTCGCCGACTACGACCGCTACGTCGACGGAAAGGAACGGCTCGACGGGACCAGGAGCTTCCTGCGGGCGCGGGGCATCACCCTGCCCGAGGGCTCGCCCGGCGACCCGCCGGACGCCCTGACCGTCCACGGGCTGAGCAACCGCAAGAACGCCCTCGTCCAGGCCACCATCGACCGCGACGGCGTGGAGGTGTTCCCCGGCTCCGTCCGCTATGTGCGGGCCGTGCGCGACGCCGGGCTGCGCAGCGCCGTCGTGTCATCGAGCGCCAACACCGCGCGGGTGCTGGAGGCAGCCGGGCTCACCGGATACTTCGAGGCGCGGCTCGACGGCGTGGTGGCCAGGCAACGCCACCTGGCGGGCAAACCGGCCCCCGACATGTATCTCGCGGGGGCCGAGGCGCTGGGGCTGAAGCCGTCTGAGGCGGCGGTGTTCGAGGACGCGCTGGCGGGGGTGGAGGCCGGTCACCGGGGAGGTTTCGCGTTCGTCGTCGGCGTCGACCGGGCCGGGCAGGCGGCCGCGCTGCGCGAGCACGGCGCCGACATCGTGGTCACCGACCTGGCCGAGCTGCTGGAGCAGGGCACGCACGGGGGAGGCGCCCGATGATCCGGCATCCCGCGTTCACGGTCGAGCCGTGGTCGATCCGCGAGTCCCGGCTCGACCTGGACGTGCTGGCGCAGACCGAGTCGGTGTTCGCGCTGTCCAACGGGCACATCGGCCTGCGCGGGAACCTGGACGAGGGCGAGCCGTACGGGGAGCCGGGCACCTACCTCGACGGGTTCTACGAGCTGCGGCCGCTGCCGTACGCCGAGGCGGGCTACGGCTATCCCGAGTCGGGCCAGACCGTGGTGAACGTCACCAACGGCAAGGTGATCCGGCTGCTGGTCGACGACGAGCCGTTCGACGTGCGCTACGGGACGCTGCACGAGCACGAGCGGGTCCTCGACTTGCGCGCCGGCACCCTGACGCGCAGGGTGCTCTGGAGCTCCCCGACCGGGGCCCAGGTGCGGGTCACCTCCACCCGGCTGGTGTCCTTCACCCACCGCGCGGTCGCCGCCATCCACTACGAGATCCAGGCCGTCGACCGGCCGCGGCGCGTCGTCGTGCAGTCGGAGCTGATCGCCAACGAGACCCAGGAGTACAAGGCGGGCGACCCGCGCGCGGCCACGCCCCTGGAGTCGCCGCTGGTCCTGGAGGAGAACGTGCCGGGCACCGACGGGGTGGCGATCATGGTGCACCACACCCGGTCGAGCGGGATGCGGGTGGCCGCGGCCATGTGCCACGACGTCGACGGGCCCGACGCCACCCGGATCGACGCGCAGGGCGCCGGTGACGTCGGCCGGGTGACCGTCACCACGCGCCTGTCGCCGGGACGGCCGCTGCGGCTGGTCAAATACTTCTCGTACGGCTGGTCGGTCAAGCGTTCGCGGCCCGCCATGCACGACCAGGTCGTCGCGGCACTGGCGGGGGCCCGGCTGACCGGGTGGGACGGCCTGTGCGCGGACCAGCGGCGCACCCTCGACGCGTTCTGGCGCAGCGCGGACGTCGAGGTGACAGGCGACCCCGAGGTGCAGCAGGCCGTCCGCTTCGGGCTGTTCCACCTGCTGCAGTCGTCCGCCCGCCTGGAGGACCGCCCGATCCCCGCCAAGGGCCTGACCGGCTCCGGCTACGACGGGCATGCCTTCTGGGACACCGAGATCTTCGTCCTGCCGGTGCTCACCTACACCTACCCGAAGGCCGTCGCGGACGCGCTGTCGTGGCGCAGGTCCACCATCCCCCTCGCCCGCGACCGCGCCAAGCAGCTCAGGCTGCGCGGCACCGCCTTCCCCTGGCGGACCATCCACGGCGAGGAGTGCTCCGGCTACTGGCCGGCCGGCACCGGGGCCTTCCACGTCAACGCCGCCATCGCCCACGCGGTCACCCAATACGTCGACGCCACCGACGACACGTCGTTCGAGCGCGACACCGGCCTGCCCCTGCTGGTCGGGACGGCCCGGCTGTGGTGCTCACTCGGCCACCGCGACCCGGCAGGGCGCTTCCGCATCGACGGTGTGACCGGGCCCGACGAATACACCGCCGTCGTCGACAACAACGTGTACACCAACCTGATGGCCCGCCAGAACCTGCTGGCGGCGGCCGAGGCCGCCGCCCGCCACCCCGGCCGGGCGGCGCAGCTCAAGGTCACCGAGGAGGAGACCGGCGGCTGGCGCGACGCGGCCGCCGCGATGTGCGTCCCCTATGACGAGCGGCTGGGCGTGCACGCTCAGTGCGAGGCGTTCACCCAGCACGCGGTCTGGGACTTCGCCGCCACCAAGCCCCGGCAATACCCGCTGCTGCTGCATTTCCCCTATTTCGACCTCTACCGGCGGCAGGTGGTCAAGCAGGCCGACCTCGTGCTCGCGATGCACCTGTGCGGAGACGCCTTCACCCCCGAGCAGAAGGCCCGCAACTTCGCCTACTACGAGGCGCTGACGGTCCGCGACTCGTCCCTGTCGGCGTGCACCCAGGCGGTGATCGCCGCCGAGGTGGGCCACCTGGAGCTGGCGTATCGCTATCTCGGCGAGGCGGCCATGATGGACCTGGCCGACCTGGAGAAGAACACCGTCGACGGCGTCCACATGGCGGCGCTGGCCGGGGCGTGGATCGCCCTCATCGCGGGGTTCGGCGGGATGCGCGCCGGCCGGGGGCGGATCGCCTTCGCCCCGAGGCTGCCGTCCGAGCTGACCGGGCTCGCCTTCCGGCTGCGCTATCGCGGCAGCCTGCTGTGCGTCACCACCACGGCGGAGGCGACCACGTACGAGCTGCTGGAGGGCCCGCCGATCACCGTGACCCACCACGGGGATCAGGTCGCCGTGGCGGGATCGGTCACCCGGCCCAACCCGCCGCGACCGGAGCCGGAAGAGGAGATCCACCAGCCGCCCGGCCGCGAACCCGCCCCCCGGCACCCGCGTCGCGCCCGCAGATCGCGCTCCTGAGCTGAGAGCCACGTTCGGCGCGGGGAGAAACTCCGCGCCGCCGGTCGCGCGGACATAACGGACAGAGCAGACAAAACGACAGAGTGCACAAAGTGGGCGGAACGGCCGAGTGTTGAACTCCCCGTGAACAGTTCACCTGGCCCGGTGGATATATCAGGATATGGCGAGAATTGAAGCGTGGCCGTGTTGCAGCTTCTGGGGGAGCTGGTCGATTTTCTCGGGGGAGTCGGCCCGGTCCTTTTCGGCATCGTTCTCCTGCTGGTCACGCCGTACGTCGACCGGCTGCTCGTACGGCGCAAGCGGATCAGCTTCCGCGTGCTGTACAACTCCAAGATCGGCCTGGGGCCCGAGAGCTACAAGCCCGCCAAGTCCGACCCGCCCCAGCTCCGGCGGCTGACCACGCTGCTGGAGCGGATGAGCATCGTCGTCATCCGGATCCGCAACAGCGGCAGCTACGACATCGACGAGGGCGACTTCGACCGGCCGCTGGCCTTCACGTTCGGCGGCCGGGTGGTGTGGAACGCCCGTGTCTCCGAGGCCAGCACCGACCCCCTGCGTACCCGGCTGCGCGACGGGCTGCGCTTCTTCACCACCGCCAGCAAGCCCTCGCCCGACAGCCTGCAGACCGTACGCGGGCGGCTGGGGGAGCGGATGGCGCGCTGGCTGCTCGGCGGCCAGACCCAGCAGGACGCCGCCGAGCCGACCTGGCACGGCGTCCGGATGGAGGGTCTCGCGCTCAAGCGGCGCGAGCGCGCCAAGCTCGTCGTCGTCCTGCGCGAGGCGGAGGCGGACGAGGCCGAGATCACCAAGGTGGTCGAGCACGCCGGCAAGCTCAAGGACACCGGCATGATCAAGGACGAGGGCCGGACGCGCCGGGTCACGCTGTCCCGGGCGAGCGGCGTGCTCGTCGTCGTGCTCAGCGCCCTGCTGGTGCTCAGCCAGCTCGCCCAGCCCCGGGACCGCGCCGTCGCCTGCTCGGCGGGGACGCTGCGGGTCGAGGGTTCGAGCGTGTTCATGGAGACGGTCAGGTCGATCGCCGAAGCGTACATGGAACTGTGCGGCGAGGCGAGGATCGAGACGTCGGCGAACGGCTCGCTCGCCGGTGTCCGCAACGTCGCCCTGTCCAAGGGCGGCCAGCTCTTCGCCCTGTCGGACGGCCGCAGGCGCGGCTACGACCACCTCTACACGCAGAAGCTGGCGATCGCCGAGTTCCACGTGGTGGTCAACAGCGGGGTCGGCGTCACCACACTGAGCATCGAGGACCTGCGCAGGATCAACCGCGGCGAGCTGACCGACTGGCGGCAGGTCCGCGGCGGCGACTCGCTGCCGATCAGGATCGTCAGCCGCGACGCCGACTCGGGAACCAGGCAGTTGTACGAGGAGCGGGTGCTCGGCACCGGCGAGAACGTCACGTCCTCCAGCGAGTGCCGGACCGCCGACCGCATCCGCGGCGCGAACGTCATCCGCTGCGAGCGCCATGACAACGCCGAGGTCATCCGGGAGGTCAGCACCATCCCGGGCGCCATCGGCTACGCGGACGCGCACTCGCTGACCGAGGCGCGCCGCGCGGGCAGCGTCACCTCGCTCACCCTGGACGGACGCGCCTTCGACGCCGCCACCGCCGTCGAGTCGGGCTATCCCTTCTGGACCGTCGAGTACGTCTACCTCAAGGCCAAGCCCGCGCCCGGCTCCCTGACGGCGAACTTCCTCGGCTTCCTGCAGTCCGGGGGCCGCCTCCTGGAGTCGGGCTTCCGCCCGTGCGCCACGCCCGACGGCCTGCTGGCGCTGTGCGACCTGAGATGAGCCGTACGGCGTCGGCGGCCCCCTGCTCGCGCGCGATCGCGGAGACCGCGGGGCTGGGCCTGAGGGGAGCCGCCGAGGTTCGTGCCGTTACCCGCGTCGCTTGCCGTACATGCCGACCGACAGCGAGACGCCCACCGCCGCCAGGACGACCTGGAGGCCGAGCTCGATCCAGTCGGGCCCGCTCGTGTCGGCGACCCCCAGAACGGTGGCGATCGCGGTGCCGATCAGCGCCGCGACCACGCCGATGACGATCGTCAGCCAGATGGGGATGCGCTGGCGCCCCGGGATGACCAGCCGCCCGAGCGCACCGATCACGACGCCGATGATGAGGCCGGAAATGATGCCGATGATAGCCACCCTGAACTCCCCGCAACTCGGTGTTCTGCCTGTCCTGCCCAACGAACCCGGCGCGGCGAGGGTTCCAGCCCTTCGCCGACAAGCCCTGCGCCGCCGGGCACGGCGGCTATAGGGTCGGGACGGCGGCGCGCTTCCGAAAGGCGCTCGACGGTGAACGAAGATAAAATATCCGCGTCATTTGCTGAACGAAAAAGATCAGTAAATGAACGTACGATTTACAGGTGCTGGATCGCAGTGTCATTGCCTGCGGATTTGCAATAAAACCTGACATGGTTATCAACATGGCCGAAAACCCCTATATGGTTAGGTCCCGACGCTCGGGCCGGCAAAGTGGCCTGCTGAGAAATACGACAATTGCGACGTCGGGGAGATATTGGTGAGTGTCGATACCCGCCGCGAGGAACAGGCGATCCGGCGGACCACCGATTACCTGGTTCAGATCTTCGCAGGCACACACTCCGCCGAACAAGTCGAGAGTGTGATGCAGGCGGCCCACCGCCGCTTCGACGGCCTTCCCGTCCGGGACTTCGTCCCTGTCCTGGCCGAACGCATGGCCCGCCGCGAGCTGACGGCCCCCGATGACCCGGCCCCGGCCACCTCGGCCACCGAGACCGTCACCCCCGCCCAGGCCGCCGCGCCTGTCGCGCCCGCCGCCGCTGCCGCGACGAGCGCGCCCGCGACCGCGAGCGCCTCCACCCAGGC
>NZ_BAAAZP010000117.1:0-24706 GCF_039536965.1 Nonomuraea antimicrobica
CTCAGCTCGTACGCGGCGACTTCGACGACCCGGCGAGCCTGCGGTCCGCGCTGGACGGCGTCGCCGGGCTGTTCGGCGTGCCGCCCGTGACCTTCGGACCGGCCGGACTGGAAACGGGGGTCGAAGCGGTCCGCGGCCGGGCGCTGATCGACGCGGCGGCTGCGGCCGGCGTCGAGCAGGTCGTCTTCAGCACCGTCGCCACGACCACGACGGCGGCACCGGGTTCGGCGGGGAAGGCGCTGATCGAGCGGTACCTGCACGATCACATCGCGCTGCCCACCGTGCTGCGCCCGGTCCGGTTCATGACCAACTACTTCGCCCCCGGCGTGGCGGGCATCGACGGCCTCCACGGCGGCGTGCACCGGCACCTGTTCCCGCCGCACGAGCCGATGCAGGTCATCGCGCTGGAGGACATCGCCGAGTTCGCCGCGCTCGCGTTCGCCGAGCCGTCCCGGTTCGCCGGACGCACCCTGGAACTGGCCGGTGACGAACCCACCCCGGTCGAGGCCGCCGCCGCGATCGCCGAGGCCACCGGCCTCCCGATCCGGTACGAGCACCTCACCGACGCCCAGGCCACCGCGATCCACCCGGAGATCGCCACGGTCAGGAAGCGCTGGCTCGCCGGTGACCGGTGGCACGCCGACGTCGAAGCGCTGCGCGTCATCCATCCGGGGCTGCGTACCCTCTCCGACTGGCTCGCCGAGTCCGGCGCCGCCGCGATCCGCACCCATCTCGCCCAGCCCTGACCGATCCCGTGCTGTGCTGTTCAGGAAGGCCACCTCCGTAGGATGATCCCCGTATGTCCTCCTCGGCGTCCCGCTCGCTGGCGGGCTTGGCCCTGGCCGTCCTGGTGACCGGCTGCGCCGATCCGGCGGCCGACCGGGTGTCGCTCGTCGGCGCGGCGCAGCCGTCGTCCACGCTGCTCCCGACGCGGCCCTCGCACCTGACGACGGCTGGCCCCACCCGGCACCCCTTCCCGGCGGCGACCTCCCTGACCGATCCCACGGCCACCGGAACGCCCCTGGCGGCGACGGGCGAGCCGCGCTTCTTCGTCTCCGCGCGGGGTCCGCTCACCCACTTCGCCGACGACTCCAAGACCGCCGCCTTCACCCCGGTGCCGCCCGCCGTGCACGACGCGGAGACCGGGGCGTTCGTCGCGAACATCCCGCTGCCGCCCGGCGTCGCCAGTTCCTGGCACCTCGTGGCCGCCGCCCGCGACAACCGCACGTTCGCCGTGGCGGGCTGGACCGAGCCGAAGGACCCGGCCATCCGCTTCTTCCTGGTACGCCTCGGCGAGGACGGGCGGCCGGGGAAGCCGATGGCCGTCACGCAGACCGACCCCGACGACTTCACGGCGGTCCACGACCTCGCTCTCAGCGCCGACGGCACCCGCCTGGCCTACGCCACGCCGCTCATCGGAGGCGGCGCCAAGATCTCCCTGCTCGACGTCGCCACCGGCCGCCGCCTGGACTGGACGACGATGTCGCACTCGCTCGTCTACGGCCTGTCCTGGGCCCCGGACGGCCGTTCGCTCGCCTACGTGCTGGGGGGCCGGGCCGTCGCCGTACTCGACCTCGCTCGCCTGGGCGCCGGGGCGGGCGGCGAGGCGTCCCGGATCGTCAAGGACGTCGCGGGCACCATGCCGATCGAGTCGGTCGCCCACACCCCCGATGGCAGCGCGCTGGTCTACGCGTCCGGGCACACCGTCGAACGCGTCCCCGTGGCGGGCGGGCCGTCACAGGTCCTGGCCCGGCCGGAGCCGCCGCCCGGCGCCTCGCTGAGCCTGCGCTTCAGCGTCGACGGGACCGGCCGCCACCTGATGTACGCGCACGACTGGCGCGCCTACCGGGTCGACCTGACCGGCGGCGCGGTCACCTCGATGCCGATCACCGTCACCGAACGCCCGAATGAGGGCAACTCACCGCGCGTGGCCTGGTGACCGCCCGGCGCGTGACCGGCTTGGCCAGGCTTTGCCTCCTGCCGGGGGATCCTGTGGGCCGCCCCTCGCTAGGGTGATGGTGCAGGGGTGTGTCGGCGCTCCTCGGGAGCCCGGGTCGATGCGCCCTCAGCCCACCTCATCCGGGGTGTTCGTCTACATCACGGGGTGATCCTGATGTTCGGACGTCTACTCGTCGCGGCAGCCGTGGTGGCAGGCACGATCACCGGTTCTGCCGCACTCGCCGCCCAGTCCTCCGGCGCGGCCGTGGCGCCGGGTACGCAAACCGCCCAGGCTCCGCCCGCGGCGGCGACGCCTCCGCCCTTCCCGGTCCCGGTCCCTCCGGCACCACTCCCTCCGGGGGTCCCGGACCTGGCATGACTCCGCTCAAATCGCATTTACCGTTCCTGTGACCATGGCAGGGTCATGGACGCGGCCGCCCGAGGCCACGGACCCCGGGACCGGCCGCCGTCCACGCTCCGGACCAGCCTCGATATCCCCGTGGATATGAAGGAATGATCCATATCGATATTGGACACACCGTCGAGGTTCTGCTCTGCTCTTCCGCATGACGAAACAACTCCTCCCCCGGCTGGGAGTCGCCACCTTGACCGCTTCCGTGCTGCTGGGCGTCTCCGCCCAGGCGGCGACCGCCGAGACGAGCGCCTCCGGCGGCATCGCCAGGACCGGCATCAGCGCCGCCTCCGACCTGGACCAGACGCTGCGGGAGCTCGAGAAGTCCTACAACGGGCGCATCGGCGCGGTGGGCATCGACCTGGGCACCGGCAAGACGGTCAGCTATCGGGCCGACGAGCGGTTCCCGTTCAACTCCATGTTCAAGGTGTTCGCGTGCGCGGCGGTGCTGCAGAAGGCGCGCAAGAGCGATCCCGGCCTGATGGACCGGGTGATCCACTGGAAGCCCGCCGACGTGGCCGAGCTGACCTCTAACTCCCCGGAGACCACCGAGTACACCGACACCGGCATGACCCCCGCGCAGTTGTGCCGCGCCGGGGTCACCAAGTCCGACGGTTTCGCGGGCAACACGCTGCTGAAGCAGATCGGCGGGCCGCGCGGGCTGACCGAGTTCTTCCGCGCCACCGGTGACCGGACGAGCCGCCTCGACCGGGCGGAGCCCACGCTGACCGAGTGGGAGCCCGGTGAGGAGCGCGACACCAGCACCCCCGCGGCGGCCGCGCAGACCTTCATCAAGCTCACCACCGGCAAGACCCTCGACACCCGCGACCGGACCCGGCTGGTCGACTGGCTGAAGGCCAGCCAGACCGGCGCCACCCGGATCAAGGCCGGGCTGCCCAAGGACTGGACGATCGGCAACAAGACCGGCACCGGCGGTGCGAGCAACTACGGCACCGCCAACGACCTGGCGATCGTCTGGACGCCCGGCGCCAAGGCGCCGATCGTCCTGTCGGTGTTCACCAACCGCAACGTCAACAACACCCCGAACGACGACAAGGTGATCGCCTCCACCGCGACCGCGCTGGCCAAGGCCCTCGGCAGGCTGTGACCGGCCAGCGCCGGGCAGCGGGTCAGCGGGCGAGCCAGCCGCCGTCGACGCACAGCACGTGGCCGCACACGTAGTCGGACGCCGGAGCCGCGAGGAAGACGGCCGCGCCCACCAGGTCGGCGGGCGTCCCCCAGCGGCCGGCCGGGATGCGGTCCCTGATCTGCGGCTCGCGAACCGGGTCGGCCCGCAGCGCGGTCGTGTTGTTGGTGGCGACGTATCCGGGGGCGATGGCGTTGACCTGGATCCCGTCGCGGGCCCACTCGTTGGCCAGCGCCCTGGTCATGCCCACCAGCGCGTGTTTGCTGGCCGAGTACCCCACGACGTTGACGCCGCCCTGGAAGGACAGCAGCGACGCGATCGAGATGATCTTCCCGGAGCGGCGGGCCAGCATGCGCCGCCCCACGGCCTGGGTGATGGCGAACACGGCGTCCAGGTTGGTGGTCAGGACCGCGTCCCAGTCCTCCTCGGCCATGTCGGCGGCGGGTGAGCGGCGGATGATCCCGGCGTTGTTGACCAGGATGTCCACGCGGGTCCCGTCGAGCAGGCCGTCGAGGTCGGCGGCGAGCCCGTCCGTCCGCGAGAGGTCGCGGATCCAGCGCCGCGCGGAGCGGCCGTGGGCCTCGACCGCCGCCTGCGTCTCGTCCAGGTCGTCATGGTGACCGTGGAGCACCAGGTCGGCTCCCGCCTCGGCCAGGCCGATCGCGACGGCCTGGCCGATGCCGGTACGCGACCCCGTGACGAGCGCCGTCCGCCCGGTCAGGTCGAACAGGGCGCTCATCGCAGCTCCGCGATCGGGTACGGCTCGACGTCGGCGTAGTCGGTGTTCTCCCCGCCCATGGCCCACACGAAGGCGTAGGCGCCGGTGCCGAACCCGCAGTGGACGGACCAGCTCGGCGAGATCACCGCCTGCCGGTCGGCCACGATGAGGTTGCGCGTCTGGTCGGGGCGGCCCATCAGGTGCACCACCCGGTCGTCGGGGTCGAGGCCGAAGTACAGGTAGACCTCCGTACGCCGGCCGTGGACGTGCGCGGGCATGGTGTTCCACATGCTGCCGTCGGCCAGCTCCGTGATGCCGAGCACGAGCTGGCAGCTCTGGATGCCGTCGGCGTGGATGAACTTGTAGATGGTGCGCTCGTTGGAGCTGCGCTGCGCGCCCAGGCTGATCGGGGTGGCCTCGGCCAGCGTGCCCTTGCGGGTCGGGTACGTGGCGTGCGCCGGGGTGGACACGAGGTAGAAGGCGGCCCCGCCGGACCCGGCGAAGGACACCTCGCGGCTGCCCCGGCCGACGTAGAGGACCTCTTTGACGCCCAGCTCGTGATCGGCGCCGTCGACGGTGACCGTGCCCGGCTCGGTGCCGACGTTGACCACGCCGAGCTCCCGCCGGGCGAGGAAGTGGTCGGCGGCCAGCGGCTCGGCCGTCTCCAGCCGTACGGGGGCGCCCGACGGCCGTACGCCGCCGACGACGATGCGGTCCTCGTGGCTGTAGACCATGGTGACGCCGCCACCTCCGTCGCCGCCGTCGAAGAGGTCCTCCACGAGGAAGCGCGCACGGAGCGCGTCGGTGTCGAACCCCGGGATCTGGCCGGGGTCGGTGGCGTGCCTGGTCTTCATGTCGTCTCCTGGAGAGCTGCCGCGTACGCCTGTAGGGCCAGGCCCTGGCCCCACGGCTGGATCAGGTCGGTGCGGATGACCGAGTAGCCGAACGGAATGAGCTGCAGGACCGTCCCCGCGCTGGTCCGGGTGAGCGTGCCGTCGTCCGCCACGTACGGGTGGATCCCGGCCAGCGCCCGCCACCCGGCCGGGCGGAGCCGTTCCTGGTCGATGCCGAGGCGGGCCGCGCGGAGCATCGCGGCGGCGATCCCGGCGGCGGCCGAGGTCTCGAGGATGCCGCGGTTCTCCGGCTGCCCGTCCACCAGCACGTCCCACACCCCGTGCGGGGGCTGGTGCTCGGCGAGGGCGCGGAGCTGGCGGCGCAGCACGTCGCGCACCTGCGCGGACCTGGCCCCACCTGCCTCGAGGTACTCGACCGACGCCAGCGCGGTCCAGGCGTTGGCGCGGCCCCAGAAGTTCCAGATCGTCCGGCCCTCGTGGGAGCCGTGCGCGTACAGCCCGGTCTCCGGGTGCTGGAGGACGTCGGCGTGGGCGAGGATCTGCTCCCCCGCCTCCTCGATCAGCTCGGGCCGGCCGGCGCGCAGCCCGTAGTGGATGAGGAACGTGCCGCCCATGTAGACGGTGTCGGCCCAGACGCCGCCGGGCCAGTGCTCGATGGCGCCGCCGGGCGCGCGGGTGACGGCCTCGTCCTCGCGCAGCCAGCGCAGCATGCGTTCGCACGCGTCGGCGTAGCGGCGCTCGCCGGTCTCGCCGTAGAGGTCGGCGCAGACGGCGCCGGGGGCCAGGTTGTTGACGTGGCCCAGCTCGATGCCGTCGCGCAGGTGGGCGTCGACGAACTCGGTGACGTACGGGTGCCGGGGCGTCAGCCGCATCAAGCCCTGGAGGACGACGCCCTCGCCCCAGAACCAGTGCGTGAGACCCATGGCCACGGCCCGGTCGGCGATCCGCCGCGCGGTCCCGGCGAGCACGTCAGGGGTGAGGTCGGCCGGGTCGGCGGGCGGGAGCGGCGGCTCCGCGCCCTTCGCCTGGCTGGTGTCCAGGCCCTGTCCCCGGCCCTGTCCCCGGCCCTGCGCCCGGCCCTGTGTCCGGACCTGTGACTGGCTCAGGCTCCCGGCGCGAGCGCCGGTCGGCTCGTTCATGCGTCGCGGCCCTGCTGGAGGTGGATCTCGTGCGACCCGATGGACAGCGTTCGCGCGCCGAACTCCAGCCGCGCGTACGGGTTGTCGAGCTGGGGAGGGCGGGCGATCGTCCCGTCGGGGGCGAGGTCGGCCGGGCGTCCGCCGACGGTGAAGGGGCCGTTCCAGGTCAGGTTCAGCTCGGCGCCCCCTGGCGGGGTGAAGGAGACCCCGTCGCGGGCGAAGCGCGGCTCGGTCAGGGACGCCACGAAGCCCGCGAAATCCCCGCCGCCCCCGACGGTGCAGACCCAGGCCGTGCCCGGTCCGAGCGGCCGCAGCTCCTGCCAGGCGTCGGGCCCGGTGGTCAGCGGCTCCGCCCCGCCCTCTGTGGCGAGGGCGACGTAGCCGTCACCCCTGCGGCCGACGGTCCACACGCCCGCCCGCGTCCACTCGTCGAACTCGGCGACGGGGAACCAGGCGTGCGTGTAACCCATGACGTCGTCGCCGGGGATCCGGTACAGCGCCAGCACCGTGCCCTCGTGCTGGCGGGCCCTGGGCAGGATCCGGTTGCCCGCCCACGCGTTGGGCCGGGCCGAGGGCGAGGCGGAGGAGTTGGGGGCGTGCGTGACGAACACCTGTGTCTCGGGGCCCAGGGTGGCGCCCCAGATGTGCTCCTGGAGGCCGGGCAGCCCCGGACGGTAGTCGTTGGCGCACGAGAGCAGCACGTGCGGGGTCTTGAACACCGACACGTCGGACGCGTACGGCCTGCTCAGCAGGTCGTGGGCGAACCGGTACTCCCCCCGGTAGCTCTGCGTGCCCCACCACCGCTCCGGCAGGTCGTTCGCGGCCCGGCGGATCACCTCGGGCATCCGGTAGCGGCGCGCGGTCGCGATCGCCGTCGCGGGCAGCACGGCGTCGTTGAGCGCACCGGTGCCGAAGCACAGCCACATGATCGGCGCGGTCTCCTCCAGCCTGGACGAGCGCAGCGTCGACACGTACGACCGGCCGTGGGCGCAGCCGTGGATGCCGCGCCAGGAGTTGGCCGCCAGGCTGAACAGCACCCGGTCCGCGACTCCCGCCGCCAGCGCCCTGACCTCGTCGTCCTCGGCGAACTCGACCAGCGACACCAGCGCGAGCAGGTCGATCGCGAGATAGGCGTTGGAGTCGAACTCGCTGAACCCGCCGGCGAGCTTGCGCCGCATCCACTCGACCGCCATGCGCCGCCCGTGCGCGGCGTGCCGGGCGCCGGTCCAGCCGGTGTTGGTAAAGGTCTCCTCGCTCAGCGCCGTGCCCCAGAGCAGCTCCGCGGTGTGCCAGACGAGCTGGTGGTTCTCGGTGAAGTAGCACATCGCGTCCAGGCCGGGCTGGTCGATCCAGTACTTGAAGCCGAGCATCGACGCGCGGACCCGCTCGCGCAGGCCCTGCTCCCAGGCCGCGGCGCGGTGCCAGAGGTGGACCAGCCCGACCGCCTCGAAGTCGGCGCAGTCGGCCCGGTTGCCGATCATCCACAGGGCGCGTTCGAGGCCGGTGACGACGTACGACGGGTCCTCGGTGGCGCGTACCAGCTCGGCGGCCGAGGTGCCGGCCATGCCCGCGGCGTGGCGCAGGAACTCGGCCCGCCAGGTGGCGGGATCGCCGTGCGGGGCGGAGCGGTACTCAGGGGGCAGGACGGCGACGGGGAACTCCCTGAACACCGGCGAGCCGTCGACGGAGACGCGCAGCACGGTCTCGCCGGTCGACAGCATGGAGGCGTTCCCGACCTCCTGGCCGCCTCCGGCCTGGTCGAGGCGCAGGGTCGCCCGTCCGCCCGTGAGCCGGACGAGCCGCTCCTGTTCGGCCCAGCGCACGCGCAGGGCGACGCCGTCCGGGCCGGTGATCGGCACCGTGCCGTCGGTGGTGCCCCAGCGGGTCACGCCCACCGCCTCCAGGAGGCGTTCGGCGACGGCCGCGGTGTCCTCGCTCGCGCCGGCGCCGGGCACGACGACGCGGACGGGCAGCCCGTCCACGCGCAGCCGCAGCACCTGGCGGCACTCGCGGAAGGCCACCTGCCAGGAGGCGACGACCACCGTCGAGGTGCCGGAGGGCAGCCACACCCGCCGGGCGCGCTCGGCGGGCTCCATGTAGGTGAAGCCGTCGGACTCGTCCACCAGCTCGCCGTTGACGAACAGCAGCGTCGGCCCGGTGGACGCCAGCCGCAGCGTCCGCCATTCGGCCTGGTCGACCTCCAGGACGGTGGCGGCGAGCGCGACCCGGTACTCCGGGGTGAAGCAGAACTCGCTCCAGTCCACCAGGCCGTCGGCGCCGGTGTGCACCCGGCGCCACTCGCCCGCGTGCTCCAGGTAGCGGATCAGGCCGCCCTCGGCGATCGGCCCGGCGACCGGCTCGCGCGGCAGCGGCCGGTGCCGGTACAGCTCCTCCTTGAACGGGGTCACGTCGGGCCCGTTCGTCAGCCGCCAGCGGCCCCGATCCCCCCACGGGTCGCCGTCGGCCCGCAGGTGTTTGCCCAGGTCGTCAGCGGGTTCCCGCCAGGCGGGGCTGACCAGCCAGTCGAGGATCGTGCCGCGACGGTCGAGCGCGTGTACGGTCCGTTCTTCCATGTACTCGAACCCTCTACTTGAAGCCGGTGTTGGCGATGCCGCGGACGATGTGGCGCTGAAGGATCAGGAAGATCACCACGACGGGGATCATGCTGACCACCGACATCGCCAGGATGTAGTTGAACGGCACCGACAACTGGCTGTTGAACTGGGCCAGGGCCACCGGCAACGTGTACATCGCCTGGTCCTGGCTGATGATCAGCGGCCAGAGGAAGTCGTTCCACCGCCACATCACCGAGAAGATGGTGACCACGGCGAGGGCCGCGCCGCACAGAGGCACGACGATCCTGGCGAAGATCCGGAACTCGCCGGCGCCGTCGATGCGGGCCGCCTCGATCAGGTCGTCGGGGATGCCGAGCATGTACTGCCGCAGCAGGAACACGCCGGTCGGCGTCGCGGCGGGCGGGATGATCAGCCCCCACAGCGAGTTGACCAGCCCGAGCTGCGCGGCCATCTGGTAGACGGGGATGAAGATGAGCTGCAGCGGGATCATGATGGTGCCGAGCACGACCAGGAAGAGCGCGTCCCGGCCGCGGAAGTTGTACTTCGCCAGCCCGTAGGCGCACATCGTGTTGACCACCACGGTCAGCAGCGTCGCGCCGACCGTCACGATCACGCTGTTCTGCAGGTACAGGCCGAAGTCGAACGAGCCGAGCGCCTCGGTGTAGTTGACCGGCGACAGCGACGACGGCAGCGGGGCCGGTGGCCGCTGTGCCAGCTCGGTCTGCGTCTTGAACGACGACAGCACCGCCCAGACCACCGGGGCGAGGACCACGACGGTCAGCCCGATGAGCACCGCGTACGTGAGGACCCGCCCTGCGGTGGGGGTGGCGCCGCCGCCGGCCGAGGTCCATCGGGGCCGGTTCGCGCGGCCTGCCTGGGCCGGGGTCCATCGGAGCCGGTTCACGCGGCCTCCCTCCGCCTGCCGTACAGGAAGTTGAGCAGGGTCAGCGCGAACACCGTGACGAACAGCACCACGGACGCGGCGGCGGCCAGGCCGTACCGGATCGGGGACTGGAAGGCGTTCTCGTAGATGTACTGGACCATCAGCGTGGTGGCGCCGATGGGGCCGCCGCCGGTGAGCGTCCAGATGTAGTCGAACGCCTGGAAGCCGGCGATGAGGCTGAGGATGACCACCACCATCGTGGTCGGGCGCAGGAGCGGCAGCGTGATCCCGCGGAGCTGCTGCCAGCGCGTGGCGCCGTCCATGGTCGCGGCCTCGTAGTACGCCGGGTCGATGCCCTGCAGCCCGGCCAGGATGATGAGGATGTAGAAGCCGATGTGCATCCACAGCCCTACGAAGATCACCACGGCCATGGCCAGGCCTCCGTCGACGAGCCAGCCCGGCTGTCCCAGCCCGGCCCGCCCGAGCATGGTGTTCAGCAGCCCGTTGCCCCGCTCGAAGATCCAGCCCCAGATCAGGCCCACCACGACCGGCGAGAGCACGACCGGCAGGAAGAACACCGTACGGAAGAACCCCCGGCCCTTGATGCGCCGGTTGAGCAGCAGGGCCAGCGCCACCGACAGCACCGTGGTGAGCACCACGAAGCACACGGCGAACACCACGGTGGCGCGGGCGGCGCTCCAGAAGTCGTCGGAGCCGAACAGCTCCTGGTAGTTCGCGCCGCCCACGTAGGTGAAGTCGCGGCCGTTGCGGCTGTCGTACAGGCTGATGTTGAAGTTGTTGATCGCCGGGTACACCACGAACAACCCGAAGATCAGCATGTTGGGCAGGACGAACAGGTAGGGCGCGAGCCGCTGGTTCCACGGCTTGGCCCGCCGTCTGTGGGCGGCGCTCACTTGGTGTCCTTGAGCGCCTTCTCCGCGGCGGCCCTGATCGCCTCGACGGCCTGCTCCGGCGTCTCCTGCTCGGCCAGCACCTTGCTCAGCTCGTCGACGGCGGCCTTCGCGCTGGCGGCGAACGCCGGGCTGTAGGTGGAGGCGAAGGCCGTGGGCGGCGTACGGCTCACGTCGGCGAGGAACACCTTCATGTCGGCGTCGCGCTGGGGGTAGTCGACGCCGGAGGAGATGAGGTCTTTCCTGGTGGGCAGGAAGTTCGCCTCCTTGGCCAGGCGCTCCTGCGACTCCTTGGAGTTCATGTAGGCGATGAAGTCGGCCGCGGCCTGCTGCCGCTTGCTCTGCTCGAACGACACCATGAACTTCCCGCCGGGGAACCCGCCGCAGGTCTCCTGGCACGGGTTCGGCGCGGCGGCCCAGGTGAACGTGGCGTCCTTCGAGAACGCGCTGACCTGCCAGTTCCCGCTGATGTAGACCGGGGTCTGCTGCGCCAGGAAGATCTCGTTGGCCGCCTTGTACTTGGTCCCGGCCTGCAGCCACAGGTCGGCCGGCATCGCGCCGGAGGCGTTCAGGTCGGCGAAGCGCTTCACCGCCGCGGTCGCCTTCTGCTGGTCGAGCCCCACGGCGGTGCCGTCGGCGGTGAAGAACGCGGTGCCGAACTGGCTCAGCATGGTCGAGAAGCGGTGGCCCGAGACGTCCATCGCGAGCGCGTACTGGGTGTTGTTGGCCTTCTGCACCTTCTGTGCGGCGGCCACCATCTCGTCCCACTTCCAGGGCTTGGTGACGTCCGGCAGCGCCACCCCGGCCTTCTTGAACTGGTCGACGTTGACCAGCGGGCCGTTCATCGTCAGGTCGCTGGGCACCGCGAGCAGCTCGCCGTTCGCGCCCGTGATGTAGGACTTCGCGCCGTCGACGAACTGACCGTCCAGCGCCGCCTTCTGGAACTTGTTCAGGTCGAGCAGGTCGCCGCGGAAGGGCGCGATGTCGGCCAGCCGCGCCACGTCCGGCGCGTTGCCTCCGGACAGCCGCGCCTGCAGCCGCTGCTCCAGGTTGTCGAAGGGGACCACCTGGAGGTCCACCTTGACGCCGGACTTCTTCTCGTAGTCGGCGATCAGGCTGCGGGTGGCCTGCTCGTCGGGCCCGTCGGTGAAGTAGAGGTACGTCAGCGTCTTGTCGTCCACCTGCTGTTCGCCGCCGCCCGCGCCGGTCGTGCCCGGTGCGCAGGCGGCGAGTGACAGGGTGGCGAGGCATGAGGCCAGGATGCGTCGCATCTTCGGGGGTTACCTTCCCAGATTCACGAAGTTGACGGGCCCGACGAAGCCGAGCCGCCGGGAGATCGCGAGCGCCACCTCGGACACCCGATGGGGGACCATGTCCTGTTTGCCGAGCATCCGCTCGCGGGGGCCGGCGACGCTGATGGCACAGATGGGCATGCCGCGCTCGTCGCGGATCGCGGCGCCGAAGCACAGCACGTCCGGCTCGTTCTCGCTGTTGTCGATGGAGTAGCCGCGGGCGCGGGTCTCGTCGAGCTCGGCGCGCAGCCTCGCCCGGTCGGTGATGGTGGTGGGGGTGTGGGGGGTCAGGTCGAGCCGGTCGATGAGGGCGTCCACCTCGTCGATCGGCAGGGCCGCGAGATACGCCTTGCCGAGCGACGTGCTGTGCATCTGGCGGCGAACGCCGAGCAGCCGGCGGACCGCGATGGAGTGCTCGGTGACGTCCTCGTGGGCGACGTACACCATCTGCTCGCCGTCGCGCACCGCCATCAGGGCGGCCTCCGACAGCTCGCGCGACAGGTCACGCAGGTGCGCCTGCGCGGCCAGGTAGGGGTCGAAGTTGCTCAGGGCGGCCATGCCCAGGGTGACCGCGCGCTGACCGAGGCTCACTCGTTCCGTGCCGTCCCAGTCGACATAGCCGCGCTGGCGCAACGTGCCCAGGATCCGGTAGGTCGCGCTGCGCGACAGGTTGAGCCGCTCCGCGATCTGCACCGCTGTGATCGACCGCTCCGTGGCGAGCAGCTCCAGAATCGCGAAGCCGCGCTCCAGAGTCCCAGCCAAACGGTCAAGCTCCGCCATAGCACCTACTAACGGCTCGATGAGTGGGAGGTGAAACCGATAGATGGGAGGGAAGGTACTGATATCGCCGCTATGTGTCAACGGCCGATAACACGGCGCAGGGCTGCCCGTCCGCAGGGGACGGCCACGGGGGCGGTCACGAGGGCGGTCACGGGGGGGAGCTGGGCGATCTTGCCCGAGGCGCTCCGCACCGTCGAAAATGCATGATGAATGGCACGCTCCGCAGCCGTCCGGCCGAGTCGAACAATGCTCGCTCCGGGGCGAAATCCGTGGTCAGCGAGCATTGACGACACCTCCCGTTCGGAAGCTCGTCAGCACTTTGTGCGGCGTCGTTCAGCGGGTCGCCACACGCGCTCGACAGGACGTCAGCCTTCCGGTAGTCGGCCCTGTGGACGCGCCAGGTGAACGTCCGGCGTCCGGGCGGGAGTAGTAGACTCCTCGCCGGTAACTCCCCGCTGCTTGCATCACACCTGCGCAGAGGCGCGATGTTCGACGGGAAAAACTTCTGGGAAAAGGGAAAGCCGTTTTGTCAACCTTGGTGATTTTCGACCTTGAGTTCACGTCGTGGCCCCGCGCGCTCGAGCAGAACTGGTCGGCTCCCGGGCAACTCCGCGAGATCGTGCAGATCGGCGCCCTGCGACTGCGGGACGACTTTTCCGTCGTCGAAGAATTCGAGGCGCTCGTCCGGCCGGTGGTCAATCCGCAGTTGTCCGCCTATTTCACCGACCTCACCGGCATCGAGCAGGCGGCGGTGGACCAGGACGGCCTCTCTCCCGCGGCGGCGTTCGACGATTTCCTGGCATTCTGCCAGGACCAGACGGTGCTCTCCTACGGCAACGACATGGTCGTGCTCGGGGAGAACGTGGGGTGGGCACGAGTTCGCGGAGAAGAGCTGAAGAACAGCTTTCTCACCGCGCGTTTCCTGAATATCCGGCCCTGGCTTAACACGATTGCCCCGGTGACGGCGTCGGCCAATGTGGGCCGCCTGTGGCAGATGCTCGACCTGCCCAAACCGGTGGCCGGGCAGGAGCATTCAGCGCTTTTCGACTGCTATTCGTTCGCCGCCGCCCTCAGGCACCTGCGCGACACCGGCGCCACCTTGCCGGAGGGCTGCTTCTAGCGGCGGACGAGTCCGGGCGCGGTCGCGCGCCTAGCTGGGCTGCCGGTCGCCTCTCGCGCCGTGCGGTCATGCCCACCCCGGTCAGCGCCAGAGCGGCGACGGCCCAGTCCACGGCCCTGATGACGCGTCGCTCCTGCCAGGTGGCTCGTTCCTGGCCGCTCAGGGGCAGCCGCACCGCGCCGGGCTCGGGTGCTCCGGCCGCGCGCCCCGCCGAGGCGCGGCGGCCGCGCAGCACCGCCGCAGGCAGGCGGACGAGGCCGAGGAGCAGACGGATCTTCGTGGTCATGTGAACGCCTTTCCCACCATGGAGATGAGCTCGTTGCGGTCCAGACCCGCGCGGCGGGCGGTGGCGACCAGGTCACGGATGGTCTCGCTCAGGTGCGCCAGCTCCCGGGGGTTGGCGCCGGTGACGGTCGCGCCACGCCCGGGGCGTAGCTCGATCAGCCCTTCCTCGCGCAGGTCGGCGTAGGCACGCAGCACGGTGTGCATGTTGACGCCCAGCGACGCGGCCAGCTCGCGCCCGGCCGGGAGGCGGTCGCCCGGACCGAGCAGGCCGTCGGCGATGCCGCGGCGAACCGATCCGGCGATCTGGTCACTGAGCGGTGTGCTGCCAGTCGGGTCCACACGAAAGAGCATGTTCTAATCATGATAGAACAATGCGACCTTCTCAAGTCCCTTTTCCCATGGACCTCGCAGCGCTCGACAGGCGGGGACCCGCCACGCAGTTCACTCAGCCGTCATCGGCCTCTGTCATGATCCACGGGAAATTCCGGATCTTGTGACAGGAGCACGATGACCGTATTAGCGCGCCGAGTGCTGCGTGCCGCCCTCGCGGGCGGCCTGGCCGCGACCGTCGCGATCTGGCCGACGACGACGCAGGCGCAGGCCGCCGCCGCGTCCGCGTCCGTCTCGGTCGACTTCACCAAGCCCGTCCGTACGCTGTCCCCCACCGACTACGGCATCGGCATCACCGGGTACGGCAACCAGTCGTACATCACCAACGACGCCCGGCACCGCGAGCACATCCGCAAGCTCAAGGCCGGTCGGATGCGCATCGAGCTGCACTACGAGGAGCCCGGCAACCACGCCAGCCCGATCGTCTGCGGCGGCTTCTACTGCGACACCAAGGTCTCCGCCGACGCCTGGATCACCGCCATCCGCGACCTGGGTGCCGAGCCGGTCATCATCCTGCCGGTGGACTCCCGCCAGAGCGCCGCGGTGAACCGCGACGACGCGGTGGCGCTGTACGAGCACTTCGCGGCCACGGGCAAGCCGGTGCGGCGGTTCATCGTGGGGAACGAGACCGACTGCAGTTGCGTGCCGGGCAAGCCGGAGATCCCGGCCGCCGAGTACAGCGCCCGCTTCAACCTCATCGCCGACGCCCTGCGGGCCAAGGACCCGGGCGTCCAGCTCGGCGGCCCCGCCACGTCCTCGAACAAGATCGACTACCTCAGGACGTTCCTCGAGGGATCGGGCGACCGCGTGAACTTCCTCGACTACCACGACTACGGCAGCGGCAACGAGGTCATCACCGACGAGGAGCTGCTCGGCCCGGTCATCCGCAGGTACGAGACCGACCTGAAGGAGGTGTCCGCGCTCGCCGAGTCCATCCTCGGGCGCAAGATCGAGCTCCAGATCGGCGAGTTCAACTCCGACTGGCAGGACGAGGACGGGCACCGTACGCTGACGCACTTCAACACGCTGTGGGGCGCGGCGGCGCTCGGACAGATCCTGCACGCGGGGGCGGCCGCCTACCAGTACGGCGACAAGAACGGCCAGCTCGGCCTGACCAGCACCGACGGCGAGGGCGGGGTGCCGCGCAACGAGCCATTGCCCATCTACCACGGCATCGGCATGTTCACCGGCGAGGAGCTGTTCCGGCCGTTCGGCTCGACGATGGTGACGGCGACGGCCGACAGCGACCGGCTGCACGTGTTCGCCTCGAATGCGGCCAAGAACGTCGTCCTCGTCAACGTCGGCGACCAGTCGCTGAACACCGCGCTGGCCTTCACCGGCCTGGCCTCCGGGACGGCCGCCGTCTGGCAGAGCACCTCCGCCGCGTGGGCACCGCACCGCACCGGCTCCGTCGCCGTGACGGGCGGCGCCGCCACGCTCACGCTGCCCGCCGCCTCGGTCACGACGCTGGTCATCGAGGAGCAGGGGCTGAACGCCACGTACTTCGACAACGCCGACCTGACCGCCCCCAAGGTGACCCGCGTCGACCCCACCGTGAACTTCGACTGGGGACCGAACTCCCCGGACCCGGCCGTGTCGCCGGACACGTTCAGCGTGCGGTGGACGGGCAAGGTGATCGCCGACCGCGCCGAGACGTACACGTTCATCACGACCAGCGACGACGGCGTCCGCCTCTGGGTGGACGGGCGGCTGATCGTGGACGCCTGGACGGACCACTCCAAGCGGGAGGACAGCGGGCAGATCGCGCTGACGGCGGGGGCGCACGACATCAAGATGGAGTTCTACGACGGCGGCTACGACGCCATCGCCCAGCTCCACTGGTCGAGCCCGACCACCGTCCGCCAGGTCATCCCCAAGGAGAAGCTGCTCGCCGGGACGGCATGACCCCTCTCCCCCGCGCCCACCGCGTTTCGCGGGCGGGCCGGGGCGGATGACGCGGTCGGCCGTGCGAAGACGCGGCTGACCGCGCACTGCCGTGACCACTGGCCGCGGCCGTACGCAGGCCTGCGGGAGGCGACTGGTCGCGACCGCAGGCAGCCCCGTGGGAGGCGACTGGTGGCGGCCGCGCGCAGCCCGTGGGAGGCGATGGGTCGCGGCCGCGCGCAACCCCCGTGCGTATCGGGCTTTACATGACTTTTCGGGGTTCGTTGATTGGGTGATGACTCGTCGCTGTTGATCTGCTTTTGGAGTGCCGTGAAGATCACGACTGTCCTGTCCGCGATCATCGCATCAGTCTCCCTGTCCGTCTTCGCACCGGCCGCGACCGCGAGCGCGGCCCCGCCCGATCCGACGCCCGGCGGGCCGCAGCGCCCCTATGAGCCCGATGTCGAGGGCACCGAGAACGTCGACTCGCTGTCGGTGACGGCGACCCGGGGTGCCGGGCGCAGCGTGACGATCGCGTTCGACCGGCGCAGCCGTGCGGCGACGGGAACGGTCCCGGCCGGGGCGCGGCGGTTCGTGTTCCTGTTCGACCCGTCGGTGAGCTTCAATCCCGGCGCGTTCCCGACGTGCGCGCGTACCGTGATCGAGCGGCAGGGCGTGCGGGCGTGCCCGGAGGGGTCGCGGGTCGGCGGCGGGCTCGGGCAGACCGCCGACGGGCTGTCGCAGGAGGTGCTGGCCTTCAACACGAAGGTCGGGCGGCTGCCCGGAGTGCTGGTGGTGCTACCGGCGTCAGGGGTGATCCTGGAGCAGACGTTCGAGCGGGTCTCGCCCCCGTACGGCGGCGACTACCGGTGGGCGCTGGACGAGATCCTCCCGCCCACGAACGTGCCGCCGCAGGAGCGCGCGGGCACCACCCGCTTCCAGCTCTCCTTCGGCGCCACCCGGCAGCACCAGGGCCGCACCGTCGGCTTCGCCGAGACCCGCGCCGAGCCCGGTGACCCGCTGAACTTCGGGCTGTGGAGCGAGTTCGTGACCGGCCAGGTCGTGCTGCCCGCCGTCCGCACGCCACTCGTGGCCGACACGGGCAGGGAGGGCTGACGATGAGCGGACCGACGAGGAGAACGGTCATGGCAGGCGCACTCGGGGCCGCGCTGGGCGCGATGGTGCCCGCCGTCCCGGCCGTCGCCGCCGGATCTACGGACCCCCTGCCCGACGGGTACGTCATCCCGGGCGAGCGCGCCTTTCCCACCGGCATGGCGTACGACCCGCGTACCGGCCACTTCTACGTGGGCAGCGCCGAGGACGGCACGCTCTACCGCGGCCATCTGACCAGGCCGGTGGCCGAGGTGTGGTCGCCCAAGGAGCAGGACGGCCGCCGCCTCACCTCGGGCGTGACGCTCGACCGGGACGGCCACCTGTACGTCAACGGCGCCGACTCCCGTACCATGCGCGTCTACGACACCCGTACGCGCCGCCTGCTGGCCACCCTGCACAGCGCCGACGGCGGCTTCCTCAACGAGACCGCGGTCGCCGACGACGGCCTCGCCTACGCCACCGACTCCCTGGTCCCCGTGGTCTACCGGGTGACCCGCGAGGACGGCCAGTGGCGGATCGAGCACTGGCTGGACGTGTCGTCCTCCCCCATCGACTGGGTGGACGGCGTGATCAACCTCAACGGCATCCTCGCGACCGGCCGCCACCTGCTGACCGTCAACAGCAACACGGGCCAGTTGTGGCGGATCGACCGGCACACCCGCCAGGCCGTGCAGGTCGATCTCGGCGGTCACCCGCTGCGCAACGGCGACGGCCTGGCCCTGCGCGGCAACCTGCTGTACGTGGTGCAGGGCAGCCTCTTCGAGGGCGCCGCGCCCCAGGTCACCGTGCTCACCATGGCGGACGACCTGTCGCGGGGCCGCTACAGCGCCCGCTACGACCCGCCCGGCGGTTTCCTGCACCCCAGCGCCATCGCGCTCACCGCCCGGCACGCCCTGGTCGTCAACAGCCAGTACAACAGCTGGCGGGACGGCCTGCCCCCGGTGACCCCGTTCACGATCTCCACGGTCGCCCTGTCCGGCGCTCTGCCCCCGGGCTGAGCCCCGCCGGCCGATCACCCGTTGACCGCCGAGGGGGTCCGTCAACGGGTGATCGGCTCCACCCCTACATCGTTCGGTGTAGTGCGTACGGCCTTTGGCGCACGGGCAAATGGCGGTCGATGGATGACGCGCCCCCGCCGCGCCCCCGTCTAGCGTTTCCGCTCGGATCATCACGATGAGAACGAGAGGGATCGCCATGCGTAAGAGAGTGGTCACCGCGATCGCCGGGCTGAGCCTGACGGTCGGCGTGCTGGGATCGGCGGGCGCTCCGGCCGGCGCCCACGTCGGCGCCCAGGCCCGCACTCAAGCTGGCACTGAGGTCGGCACTCAGGTCGGCGCTGCCGGTGGGGCCACCGCCGTGACGGCCGCGCCGAAGCCGCCGAAGGGTGCCAGGGCGGTGGTCCGGGTCAGCCCCAACCCCACCGCCGAACGCGGCCAGGAGGTGACGATCACCGGCCACTGCGGGGGCGGCAAGGGGCTCAAGGCCGTCGTCGCCGGGCTCGACCGGGAGCACCCGGTGCTGCGGGACGTCCGCATCATCAAGGACGACCCCAAGGGATTCGTGGCGAAGGCCACCCTCGACTCCAAGGTCGGCAACGGCGTCGGCCCCGTTCTCGTCGACTGCGGCGGCGAGGCGGGCGTGACCCTCCTGGTCACCCACGTCTGACCGGGGCCCGCCCGCCCGGGCGGGTGAGCGCGTCCGGAGCTTCCGCCGCCTGAGCACAGACGGCGGAAGCCCGCGCGACCCGCCCCCCGCACCTCATCGAGAAAGCTCCTGCGCATGACCGAACCCCCGCCGCGTCGCGAAGCTCCACCTCGTCGCGAACCCGCCCCCGTCCGGCACCTCGCCCGGCTCACGGACGTCGCGCTCGCCGTGGCCACCCTCGTCTTCTTCGTCGCGGTCGCCCTCGCCTGCGGCGTCCGCAATCCCTGGAACGGCCCGATCCCCCTCGCGCTGTTCCTCGGAGCGCTCCTGCTGGTCAGACGTCGCCGGCCGATGACCGTACTGCTGCTGTCTATCGGCGGGGTCTTCGCCTACCACCTCGCCGGGCCGCCAACGCCCCCCGGCTGGATCTGGCCGGCCGCGATCGCCTACTTCACGGCCGCCACCACGTCCCGGGTGCGCTGGGTGGCCGCCATCGGCCTGGCCCAACTGGCCTACTCCGCGTTCGACTTCCGCCTGATCCTCGAACGGAACCCCGCGCGCTACGTGTTCCACGTCGCGGGGGAAGGTCTGCTCCTGGCGATACTCGTCGCCGCCGGCCTCACGTACGCCGCCGCGACGCGCTGGCGCGAACGGCTGCGCGAGGCCGACGGCCGGGCCCGAGCCGCCGAGGAACGGCTGCGGGTCTCGCACGAGGTGCACGACGTCATCGCCCACACGCTGGCCGTCGTCGGGGTTCAGCTCAACGTCGCCGCCGACGCCCTCCAGGAGGACCCGGACGCGGCCGCCGCCGCGCTCCGCCTGGCCAAGGAGGTCAGGAACCGCGCGATGGCCGACCTTCGTTCCCTCATCGCCGTCCTGCGCGACGGCTCCGACGGCACCGGGCCCCAGCCCGACCTGTCCTCCCTGGGGACGCTCATCGCCGACGCCAGGGCCGCCGGGCTGGAGGTCACGTTCGAGGAGCACGGCGATCCCGCCGCCCTGCCCGCCATTCCCGCGATCGCCGTCTACCGCGTCGTCCAGGAGTCCCTGGCCAACACGCTCAAGCACGCGGAGGCGACCAGGGCCGAGGTGCGGATCGGGTACGAGCCGCGCTCGGTCAGCGTCGAGATCACCGACAACGGCCGCGGGGCCCCCGCCGGGGCCGAGATCACCGAGGGTCACGGCCTGGCGGGCATGCGCGAGCGGGTGAGCGCGCTCGGGGGCGCGCTCACCGCCGGACCGGTTCCCGAGGGCTTCGCCGTACGGGCCGACCTGCCTGTGGCAGGCTCGACCGCATGACGATCAGGGTGCTGCTCGCCGACGACCAGGCTCTCGTACGGGCCGGCTTCCGTAGCCTGCTGGCCCGCTCCAGGGACATCACGGTCGTCGGCGAAGCCAGGGACGGCGGCGAAGCCGTACGCCTGGCCGCGAGCACCCACCCCGACGTGATCCTCATGGACATCCGCATGCCGGGCATGGACGGCATCACCGCCACCCGCCGCATCGTGGCCGATCCCGCCGTTCCTGGCTGCCGGGTCATCATCCTCACCACGTTCGACACCGACGAGCACGTCTTCGCCGCCCTGCGCGCCGGGGCCAGCGGCTTCCTCACCAAGGAGGTCGAACCCGCCGAACTGCGCCGGGCGGTCGCCGCCGTCGCGGGCGGAGACGCGCTCCTGTCTCCGGGGGTGACCCGGCGCGTCATCAAGGAGTTCGCCCACCGGCAGGACGTCGGGCCCGGCGCGGGGCAGCGGCTGGCCGTACTGACCTCGCGGGAGCTGGAGACGGTCAGGCTGGTGGCGCTCGGCCTGTCCAACCACGAGATCGCCGAGCGCCTCGTCATCAGCCCGCTCACCGCCAAGACCCACATCACCAGGGCCATCGCCAAGCTGAACGTGCGCGACCGGGTCCAGCTCGTCATCGTCGCCTACGAGAGCGGCCTGATCCGGCCCGGCGGCTGACCGGCCCGGCGCCGTGGCACGCCGAAGTCGTCAGCCCCTGCGCCTCCCCTCACTTTCCGCGATCCGCCGCCCCGGTGGAGGGCACGGTCGTGATCACGGGATGGGGCGGTCGCTGAGCCGGCAGTCGCGCGGCCGCTCCGGCTCGTCGTCCGTCCAGCCCGCCTCGGACGTCCAGGCCATGTAGCTCATGTACGTGCCCTTGGCCAGCCCTTCGGCGCTCTCGTCCGCGATCGACGCCCACGTCACCAGGACGGTGCCGGTCCTGGGGTCGAGGATGGTGGTGTAGCTCTCGGCCACCTCGTCGTCCGAGCCGAACTCTCTGGTGAACCCCTCGCTCTTGACGAAGGTGACCGCGAGTCCCGGACGTCCGAGCGGGTCGTCGACCGTTCCGCCCACCTTGGTCGTCGGCAGCCCCGCCAGCAGACGGAGTACGGCCGCCCGTACCGCCGGACTGACCGGCATCTCCAGCAGCGCCGACGCGTGAGGCAGGAACTCCTCGAAGGTCTGGCGGCGGCCCGGTTCCGCCTGCCAGGCGGTACGCAGCCTCTCCCGCAGCCCGTCCACGTCGGTGGGCAACGCCGCGAGGTCGGCCATCGTGAGATCACCCAGCCGCCTGTCACCGAACACCCCGGCCGGTTCGACGGCACGCGTGTACACGCACTGGGAGGGCTCGTCGCTCATGCGTTCCTTCCGGCAGTCCTTGGCAGGCTTGCCCGGCGTGCACACCTGCTGGGCCACCGACGGCGAGCCGGCCGCCCGCCAGACGCGCTCGTCGGCCGGTGTGGCGGGGCCCACGTCCTCCTGCCGCATCCGTGCCTGGACGGGGTCGCGCGGATCACGCGGCTGCCAGAGGTCGACCCGGGAGCGGGACAGGACGTTGAACCGCTCGCCCCCGGCCTCGACCCGGGTCAGGAAGACGTTGAGCAGCGGTCTGTGCCAGTACGCGCCGGTCTCGTCCGGGAGCCGTGCGACGTCGTCCGCGAGCCGGAGCAGGACGTCATTCTCGCGCGCGGGCACGATCACCGGTGCGGGAACCGGTGCCAGGTTCGCCACCAGGGCGATGACGGCGGTGATGACGGCGACGGTCGCCACGGCCGTCCATCCCCAGAAGGCGCGGCGGCGGGCGAGGCGCGGCGCGGGCAGGTCCACGGCCGACGACAGCCGGGCGCGGGCCCGGTCGACCACCTCCGGCGACGGGGGCGGCGCGTCAGGGAGGGCCCTCGCCAGCAGGTCCAGCTCATCCATGGTTGTCCTCCAGCGGGTTGACGTCGCCGAGTGCCTTGCGGAGTTGTCTGCGGGCGCGGTTGAGTCGGGAGGCGACCGTGCCGGCCGGGATGTTCAGGGCACCGGCGACCTCGGCGTGGCTGAGGCCGCCCAGCGCGCTGAGCAGGACGACGTCGCGGTCCCTGCGGTTGAGCCCGGCCAGCGCCCCCGCCAGCCTGCCGGTCAACTCGCCCGCCGCCACCCGGGCCAGGGTCGCCTCCTCGTGGCTGTGCTCCGGCCGCTCGGCCGTCCGGCTGAGCGCCTTCCACTTGCGTAGTTCGGCCCGGTGGTGCCGGGCGATGAGATTCGTGGCGATCCCGTACAGCCAGGGCCGCACCCCGCCGCGTGAGGCGTCGTAGCCTCCCCGGTACGCGGCCAGGAAGACCTCCGCGGCCAGATCGTCGGCGACGTCGCCCGATAAGCGCCTGGCGATGTAGCGGTGAATCCCCGCGAAGTGCGTACGGAAGATGTCCTCCCAGCCGGCCCGGAGATCAGGCGGGTCGGTGAGGTCGGGTGATAGGGCCATGCAGGAGGTTCCCCCTGAGTCCGAGTGAACGCTGAACACCTCTTGTTGCCCGAAGCCCCGCGGCGCTTTCACGCGGTGCCGCCCGTAGGACAGCCGGAGGAGCGGCGGTAGGCGGCGGGGGGCGGCAGGATCAGGGCCACCGCCGTGTGAACCCTCATGGCAGAAACGTACCTCTAGGTGTCATTCCAGACACTCGGCAGGAGCGGGCGCCTGCCGCGACGATGGCGTTCATGACGCGAGAGCCCGATGATGTTCAGTTCCTGCACGTCGACGAGGTCGAGCCGGTGGAAGTGGTCCCCGGGATCGTCCGGCGGCGCCTGCCCGCCACCGAGTTGGCACGTGGATGGATGTACGACTTCGCCCCGGGGACGGAGTGGCCCGAGGTGGACGTGCACGAGGGCGAGGAGCGCTATTACGTGATCTCGGGCGAGTTCATCGACCGGGGGCGGCGGCTCGGGCCGGGCAGTTATGTGGTGTTCGCGCCCGGAAGCACGCATCGCCCCCGGACTGAGACCGGCGCCCGCATGCTCGGCATCAGCATCCCCGGCCAGTAACCCGACGCCGGGAGCAGGACCGTCCAACCCCCTCCCCGCCTGCCACGGAGTCCGGCCCTGTCCAAGGAAACCAAGGAAACCAGCGCTCAAGCTCCTACGTGGCGGGTGGATCGTCTGCCCGGCGCAAGGCGGCCAGCTCGGCTTCGGTGTTCCAGATCTTGATGGCCTCCGCGCCCGGCTCGCTACGGTCCAGGAACACCACGACGGTGCCGGTTCCTCCGTCGAACTCGAAGTCCAGCGTCCAGGTGCGAGGGGGCCATCGGGCTCCTTTGCGCCTGTCGAGTGCGCCTCTTCGCGCTCGGGTCAGCCGTACCTCTTCGAGGGGAAGCCCTCGCTGGATGCAGACGCAGGCGCGGGCCACCCGGATCGCCTCGCGCTTGGTCAGGCGGCGGACGCGCTTGCGCCGCATCCTGGCGATGCGCCCCTTCAAGAAGTCGTACGCGACGTTGCCCGCCACCCCGCTCGCGACCGCGGTGCCCAAGAAGGTGGCGAGGTCGACCATCATCGCGAGGCCGAGCCCACCCGCCGTCGCCTCCGCGGACACCATGATCGCGCCCGCCGAGGTCACCCCGGACTCCTCCAGGGTGGCCGCGGGGTCGAGGCGGCGACGGGAGCCGTCCGCGTCCTGGAAGTCCACCACGAAGGGCCGCCTCGCGGCCTCGGCGTGCTGATCGATCACGGCCTGGCCGACGTCGCGGACCAGGGTGTCCACCGGGACCTCGGTCAGCTCTCAAGCACACGTTCAATGGTGATCCGTCGCTGAACCCTCCGCTTGGGTCAGCCGTCTAATCGATCATGGATCTACGGCACCTGAAACGCTCGCCCGCTCTGCAGTGCGCCCTGGCAGCGCCGTTGCTGTATGCCGCGGTGACCTTCATCGCGATCCAGTCGGCCGCCCACCCGCCGGGGCTCGACCCCCCGTACGAAGAGGCGGACCCCCTGTGGCCGTCACGGCCGGACGGGGGGATCGCATGGGCGCGGGCGATGACGCTCGCCATCACCCTCGTCTTCGCCGCCGAGGCGGCCTTGCTCGCCGTGCTGGGTGGGTGGCTGAATCGTCGCCCCACCGTCAGCGGCCTCGTGCTGCGCACTGCCGCCGACGTGGTCCACCTGTTGACTCTCGCCCTGGCCGCATTGGGCACTTACACGACCGTGCTCTATCCCTCTGGCGATTTCGATCTCGGGCCGCTTTTCCCCGATTGGTACTTCCCTGCACTGATCATCATCGCCGCGATGACCCTCACTGCGCTGACCGTTTGGGCGTCCGCCGCGGTCAAGAACGCCTCACCATCCTGATCGTCGACGCTGCGATCACG
>NZ_BAAAZP010000117.1:24745-29835 GCF_039536965.1 Nonomuraea antimicrobica
CAGGTTGTCAGCGCAGGTTGTCAGCGCAGGTTGTCAGCGCAGGTTGTCAGCGCAGGTTGTCAGCGCAGGTTGTCAGCGCAGGTTGAACGCGCGGAGCGCGGTCTGCTTGACGCGGTTGCCGGCCGCGTCCCACGCCTCCACCTTGAGGCTCACCGCGCCCTTGGTGTCGCGGTAGGCCGGGTACCTGGCGCCGGCGGTGTAGGTGCCGTCCCGGCCCCGCTTGAGGTCGGCGGGCTGCCAGGTGGCGCCGTCGTCGGTGCTCGTCCAGAGCCGTACGCCCGCGATCGCCGGCGGCTTCGCCCCAGAAGGCCCGTGGTACGCCTCCAGCTCGAAGGTGTGCCTGCGCCCGGCCGCCACCGTGTTCTCGCTGGACAGGGTGTCACCGAGGTCGTAGCTGACGTACACGGCGGGCACGCTGCGGCACTGCTCGACCGGCCCGTCGATCCACCAGGAGAAGCAGTTGACGCTCGGACGCGCCGGGTCCTCGCCCGGCGGGGCGGTGAACGTCCATTCGATGTCCTGCAGGTCGTTCTTGGCCGTCAGCCGGTAGGTGGCCTCCTCCTCGGGCAGCGGGTAGCGCGGCAGCCGGTCGAACGGCTCGGCGGGCGCGTTCGGGATCTCCTTGCCGTCGCGGTAGAGGTGGAGTTCGTACCGTGGCTGGATGTCGCCGAACACGACGCCGTCGTCGCGCCGGTCCCCGACCCCGCTGACCATCGAAGGAGTCACCCAGAGGTTGCCGTCGTGCACGCAGATCGAGCAGTTCAGCCCGATCGGGAGCTTCTTGAGCGGAGCGGCGGCAGGATCGCTCAGCTTGTACACCTTGTCCGAGGCGGTCGAGGCGCCCGGCGTGCTCGGCATGGCGAACCACTCCTGACGGGTGGTTCCCGGCTTGTCGAACACGTCGACCCGGTAGCGGGTCTCCTCGACCTCCGCGCCCGGTTCGGAGGGCAGCAGCCCGGACAGGCCCGCCGAGCTAAGGATCTCGGGGTCGAGCGGCCAGACCCACTGGGACCTGCGGTTCGGCAACGGGTAGGACCAGTGCAGCATGTTCGTGCTGGTGACCGTGTACGTGACGTCGTCGGTCTTCCACGAGTGCCGCCAGTTCATGTACTTCGTGTACGGCCCCGCGTGCACGTCCATGTCGACCTGGTGGAGCTGGCGATCGGTGATCTTGTAGCTCATCGAGTCGGGGATCCGGCCCTCACCGTACGGCTTGAACACGTAGGAGTACGGCGTGTTCGGCGTGCCCACGGTCTGGATGGTGACCGGCCCGCGCGCCACCGCCTCGCGCACCTTGACGCCCTCGGCGTTCGAGACGTACGCGACGGGGAGGCCGACCGGCAGCATGGGGCCGGTGAACGGCTTCTGCGAGATCGGCAGCGGGATCGCGCAGCCCGAGGGCACCTCGTTGAAGGCCAGGATGCCGGCGGCGCCGGCGTCCCTGATCGGACCCACCCGCTCGACCTGGAGGCCGCACTCCGGCCCCATGAAGCCCTCGGCGAGCTCGGCGTCGACCAGCACGAGCGCGCCGCGCAGGTCCTTGCCCGCGAGATCCTCGGGACGGCCCTTGCCGCCGTCGACCACCCGCAACTCCTTCGTGCCCTCGAAGGGGACGTAGCCGCGATGGATCTCCCCCGAGTCGACCATGTGGACCCTGGTCACCGGGTGCAGGGGCGTGGGCTTCTTCGACGTGCGCGTGGTCGTGCGCATGGTCATGCTGACCTCGGGCACGCCCAGCTCCCACTGGCCGGTGAAGCGGAAGGCGCCCTTGGTGACCTTCTTGGTCGGCAGCGCCCACACCTTCTCCCACGACCCGATGGGGCGGCCGGCGGTCAGGGTGCCGCCGTAGACCTGGCCGTTGGGCAGGGTCCGCTGGAAGAAGAGGTCGTACTCGTTGTTCAGCGGTTCCGCGGTCTTCGGAACGTCGAACTTGATCTCCGTGGCCTTGCGCGCGTCAAAGGTGATCTCGGTGTCGCCGGTGATGGTGAGCTCGGGGTCGAACAGCCAGCCCCGGTTGGACCGGTCGTCGCCGTCCACCCAGGCCAGTACGCTCAGCACGCTGACGGTGCTCGCGGGGACCCTGGTCACGACCACGCCCACGTCGCTCACGCGATACGGGCCCAGCTCGCCCTTGGTCCCGTCGACGTCCACGATGCTCATGGCCTGGGGGGTGCGCGGCTTGCCGTCCCGGTCCAGGGTGCGGATGGTCAGGTCGAACTTGGGCACGTCGCGCACCGCGCCCACTGGCGTGGTGAGCCGTACGCCGTCGGCCTCGGCCGTCACCGCCCCGCTGTACGTCCCGAGGCCGAGCCCGGCCGGGTCGAGGGTGACGGTGGTGGCGGCCGTGCCGCCCGCGGGGATCGTCAGCGTCGCGTCGGCCACGCTCAGCTTCGCGTCGCCGCTCATAGCCGCCTTCAGCGCGAGCGTGACCGGCTGGTCGCCCAGGTTGGTGTACGAGACCTGCCCCGTCTTGACCGCCCCGGAGTCGTCGAGCAGTCCGAAGTCCACGCTGCCGGTGGCGGCGAAGACCTGCTGCCGGATCGCCCGCTCCAGGTCCACCCGGCCCGCGCCCTGCTCGTACACGGTGAAGCCGTCGTCCTTTGCGGTGGACATCAGCGCGGCCTTGAGCTGCCGCGCCGTCCAGTCCGGGTGCCGCTGCGCCATGATCGCGACGGCGCCGGCCACGTGCGGCGTGGCCATGGACGTGCCGTTGGCACTGGTGTAGCGCTCGTTCACCGGAGAGCCCATCACGGTGCCCGACGCCCGCGCGGCCACGATGTCCACGCCCGGCGCCGCGATGTCCGGCTTGAGCGCGCCGTCCTCGATGCGCGGCCCGCGGCTGGAGAATCCGGCGAGCCGGTCGTTCTTGTCCACCGCCGCGACGGTCAGCGCCGCGTCGGCCGCGCCCGGCGCGCTCACGCTCTCCGGGTTCGAGAGGTTGCCCGCGGCGATCACGAACAGCGTGCCGGTCTCGGCGGTCAGGTCGTTGACGGCCTGGCTGAGCGGGTCGGTGCCGTCGCTGGGGTTGCCGCCGAGGCTCATGCTGACGGCCTTGGCCCCGCTGCGCGCGGCCCACTCCATGCCCTCGATGATCCACGACTCCAGGCCGGAGCCCGAGTTGTCGAGCACCTTGCCGACGGCCAGCCGCACGCCGGGGGCGACGCCCTTGTATTTGCCGTCCGAGGCGGCGCCGCTGCCCGCGATCGTCGAGGCGACGTGGGTGCCGTGCCCGTGCCCGTCCTGGACGGGCTGGTCAGGGACGAACGACCGGCTGTCGGCGATCTTCCCGGCGAGGTCGGGGTGGCCGGTGTCCGCGCCGGTGTCCAGGACCGCGAGCTTCACCCCGGTCCCGTCGTAGCCCGCCTCCCACGCCTTGGGCGCGCCGATCATCGGTACGCTCACGTCCAGGTCGGCCTTGACCTTGGCGTCCAGCCAGATCTTGGCGATGCCGCCGCGCAGCGTGGCCGGGGTCCCGGTCAGCCCCTGCTGCCCGGCGCCCTGCTGGGCGCGTACGGCCGCCCAGAACGTGCCCGCCTCCGCCTTCTCGACGTCGAGGGCCGAGGCGTGGATGCTGTCCAGCGTCTGGGTGGGCTCGCTGGCGGGGACGGCGGCGGCCGAGCGCTTGATCGACGCCTCGGACTGCTCCTTGGGATACTGGACGATGACCGGCAGCCGCTTGGTCACGTCGTCGGCGTACCCGTTCTCTGCCAGGTACTTCACGTCGAACAACCGCCTGTCCAGCAGCCCCGACTGGACGGCGGCCAGCGCGTCGTCCGGCAGGACGAAGATGCCGTCCGGGGTGTACTGGGTGAACAGGTTGACCGGAGCGCCGCTGCTCTGGCGGGTGCCGGATGCAGGGTCGACGCGATACTTGCCGGCGACGTCCTGGGTCAGCCGGACCTTGTCACCGGTGATCAGCGTGACGACGACCTCCTTGGCGCGTACACCGGTCAGGGCGACGGTCTGCGTCCCGCCCTGGGTGGCCGAGGAGGCGGCGGGGGTGGAGGCGGTCCGCTCGGTTTCGGCGGCGGAGGCGGGGACGGTCGCCAGTGCCATGATCAACGTGGTGGTGATCAGGGTGGCGATGCCGGTGCGGCGCGCTAACGGGGGGCGGGGCAGTGCCATGGTGGCCTTTCTGGAAGGGGGGTTCAGACGGGCTCGAAGCCGTCGGGAGGCCGGGGCGGTTCCTGCGCCTCGACGTGGACGGCGTCGGCTGGTCCGGCAGGTTCGTCGGGGCCGGATATGGGATCGGGACCGGACGCGGGGTCAGGGCCGGGCGCGAGGTCAGGGCCGGGCGCGAGGTCAGGGGCAGGGCCTGGAAGGAGGTGAGGGGCGGGGCCGTCCGGGTCCGGCTCGCCGGGGTCGGTTGCGGTTTCGGGCATGCCGGAATTGTGGCGGCAGCCGGATGGGGTGAGGTATGGGGTGCCCTATGGGGAAAAATCCCCAATTTCGGGATTTAGTAGTGCGGGGGGAAGTGGCGGGCCAGCTCCGTCCGCGACCGCGCGCCGACCTTGCGCATGGCCGCGCTCACGTGCTTGTCCACGGTCTTCGGCGACAGGAACAGCTCCCGGGCGATCTGCTGGTTGGTCAGCCCCTCGGCCGCGAGCCGGGCCACCTGCTCCTGGCGGGCCGACAGCACCTGGTCGCCACCCTGCCGCACCGGCCCATTCCACGCCGACCCGTTCTGCGCGGGCCCGTTCAACGCCTGGCCGTTCTGTGCGCGCCCATTCCACGCCGCCCCGTTCTGCGCGGGCCCGTTCTGTGCGGGCCCGTTCTGTGCGGGCCCGTTCTGTGCGGGCCCGTTCTGTGTGGAGCCGTCCTGCGCGAGGCGGTTTCGTGCGGGTGCGGGCGTGGGCGGGCGGATGCCCCACTTGCGGCCCAGGCCGGACGCGCGGTCCAGGTCCCAGCGCGCGCCGAGACCCGCGTACGCCGTGACGGCCCGGCCGAGCCGGGTGGCGGCGGCCGGGTCGTCCAGGGCGAAGAGGCAGGCGGCGGCGTGCTCGTTCGCCTGCGCGGCCTCGTACAGCGCCGGGAGCCGCTCGAACGCGTCCGCCGCGGCGGCGAACTCCCCCGCGGCCTCCGCCCAGCGT
>NZ_BAAAZP010000118.1:0-8061 GCF_039536965.1 Nonomuraea antimicrobica
CACCTGCCGCTGCAGCGCCATCAACTGGTGCCGTAACACCAAGATTTCGATTTCCTTGTCTCGATCAGTCCGAGATAGCAGTCCCAGGAGCGAGAAAGTGGTCGTCATCGTGAGGTACGCCAAGCGCAGTAACACGATCGGCCATCATGCCGTGCGGGCGCCCAGCGGGAGCACAAGAAGGCGCATTACCTCCACGACCTGCATGGATGAATATTCGGCACCCGCAGCGTCGCGATGGTCGCGCATATTGAGGAGCGAAGGTGGGGCAGGCTCTTCCGCTCAAAAGGTGGTGTCTGACAGGCGAGCGTCCGGTGTGAGTGGATCCAGCCTGTTTGGTTCAGTTTCGGGCGATGGTCCGGCGGGCGATCTCAAGCTGTTTGTCCTTGACGGTCTTCAGCGCCTGGAACTTCTTCGGATGGGCGCGGATGGCGTCGTTCTGGATGCGTTCCTCCACCACTGTCCAGATGGGCACGAGGTTGGTTTTCTCCTTGCACCTCACGTCTGTCTGTGCTGCGCGGATCTCCTGCGCCGAGGGCTCTTTCGTCTGCCAGCGCGGGTCGGTGATCGCTGTAAGCGGGTCCGGGTAGCGGAAGCCTTCGTTCGCCATGCACTGGCTCCAGGAATGGAACGCCTGGGTGACCTTCCCGTCGCGCTGGGAGGCGTCGAAGGTCGCAAAGATGGTTTTGTTGAAGAATGCGGCGTCGGCTTTCGGGGCGCCGGTCGTCATATCGTCGCGCGCCCGGTCGAGGCAGCGCCCGGCGGCCTCTCTCGTATTCGGCGGCGCCGCGGTTATCCGGGCGAGGTCTTGGGTTTTGCGTGCGATCACGGCCGGCCGCTGCGGGGGCGCGTGGTAACCGAAGACGTCCGCTATCTGTGGTTCGATGACGCCGTAACGGCGACGGTGCGGCGGGTCGTTCTCACTTTCGGCGGGGCCTGGAAGCGCCTGCCAGGCAAGGCCGAGATCCTTCATGCAGTCGCGCACGAGGAGATCCTCGGCGACCTCCCGCGTCATGACTTCGGCAGGGCTGAAGTTGTAGGCGTCGAAGGGGAAGACGAGCCGCCGCGCCGCCGCGCCCGGCTCGGGAACGGCGGCGACCTTTCCCGGCTGCGTCGACGACTGCGACGGCTTCGATGATGTCAACGGCGAGTCCGCCTGTGTGGCTGAGCAGGCCGAGGCCGCTCCGGCGAGGAGCGTCAGCGCCAAGGCCGTGCCGCATCGCCGGAACGGCATTCTCATCTCCCTACGTTCGAGCGGGTGATCGTCACCATGATCGTGATCGTGCTACGCCCGCGAGCGTCAGAGCAGGAGCGAGCTTGTCTTGTTGTCGAAGCCGTTGTTCGTCAGGTCCTTGTCCTGGCTCTCGGCTGCCGCGCTGTAGCCGTGCGCTCCGGCGCAGCTTGCACGGTCGTAAAACCACACGGACCGGTTGTAGGTGTTCTTCTGGGAACTCGCCCAGTTGTTGTACGCGGCCGGGAGGTTCCCGCAGTAGCCCTGGGCGAGCTGAATCTGGACGTAGGGGCTTCCGGTGAAGTTGTCGTGCTCGTACAGGCAGAGCCGGTTGTTACTGCATGCGTTCAGCGCAGTGACGTCACCGGCCTCGATGACTTCGACCGCGATTTCCTCGACACCCTGAATGGGAGGCTTCTCGACGGCCTGAGCAGCGGGGCTGAGTCCCGCGAATCCTATGGTGCTGAGCGACAGAGTGCCGATGATAAGAGCGACTTTACGCTTCATGCGCATTCCCTTCATTGCTGTGCAGGCATGTGCAGGCAACGGTGTTGTTCGCCGTTTGCAGCGCGAACTATTTCGGGGCGCGATGTGGATGGAGTCGGACGACGTTACAGGTGTGGGAAAGGACTGGCGTCAAAGTACTGCCACACCTGCTGTTGTTGAGATGGTGGCATCACGCTGATGCCATATTTGACGTTTCGCCTTCTGAACGAGAATCTCCACGTCAGAGGTTAGACCGCATCTTGCCCCGTTTGCTTCTTTTGGGCCCCTAGAAGCTGATCACGAAGCTACATGGCGCTCCGACGGCAAGTCAAGACCGAAATTTCCCTTTTGACACCCGCATATACGGGTAGTCGCGGGTAGGGATTTGCTCTGACCTGCAGATCTATGCAATTGAGTGCCGGTCGGGTTGCTTAGTGTGACGCTCCTTGGGCGGATTGCGCAGGGAATTCTGCACAATACGCTGTAAGCATTCGCGTCCAGCACATTTCAGGGTGTCATGATCGCGCTGTGTGATCGTCCCGACGTGTGCGCGAGCATGGCTGCTTCGGAGGGTAGGTCTTCGCCTGGTCTGGCGGCCACCGGGCAAGACCGTTCCGGCGTTGTTACCAGGACGGCGGTGCCGGCGATTCCGACGGCGAACCCGATCAGCAGCATGGGACGGGTGCCGATCCGGGTGGCCAGGCGCTCGCCGGTGGCGATGGCCATCAAGGGGATGAGGAAGGCCAACCCGGACTGCAGGGCGCTGTGGCCATGGACGCTCTGCAGCAGCACCGTGAGGAAGTACGGCAGGACGCCGAAGGTGGCCATGTAGATGAACGTGACCAGCATGCCGACGGTAAGACTGCGGTTGCGGAAGAGCCCGGAACGGCATGAGCGGGTCGGCGCTGCGGGCCTCGACCTGTACCGCTCGAATCTTGAGTTACGGGGCCTGAGCTGCGGTTAAGTGGCGTGGTGGTATTCGCTGATCATGCTGGCGACGGCGGGTCTTCTGCGGATGGATCGCAGGTCGTTGAGGTCAGTCATCACTTCGCGGGCGGGTTGCACTGCGATGTCCGGGGGACGTTGCTGCCGGGACTGGTGCGGTCGGTTGTAGTGGATCAGGTACTCCTGGAGCAGGAGCGTCAGGTGGCGTGCGTTGAGGATCAGAATCCGGTCCAGGAATTCGCGGCGCAGGGTGCCGATGGCCCGTTCCCAGACGGCGTTCATCCGCTGAGTCCGCGGCAGCGTGGTGATGATCCCCAACCCTTCGGCTGTGAAGACCTCCCGGAAGGCGGAGGTGAAGAGCGGATCCCGATCGTGGATCACGAACCGCAGCCCGACGATACGGTCACCCAGATCCATCGCCAGATTGCGAGCCCGCTGCACCGTCCACGTTCCGCTCGGGTGCGCGGTCACCCCGGCCAGGTGCAGTCGCCGAGTGCCATGCTCGATAGAGATCGGCACATACAGCCGTTTGAGCAGTACCGTCTCCACTACCAGGAAGTCACACGCGACGATCGCGTGCGCCTGGGCGGCGAGGAACTGCCGCCAGCTCGGCCCGGCCCGGCGGGGCGCCGGATCGATACCGGCCGCGTGCAGGATTTCCCACACCGTGGAGGCCGCGATCGGGTACCCCAGGCGCGCCAACTCGCCCTGAATTCTCCTATGCCCCCAGGTCGGATTCTCCCGCGCTATCCGCACGATCAGCGCCTTGACCGGCCGACGGGTGCCGGGCCGTCCCGGGCGGCTCCTGCCGGTGAAGGTCCACTTACGCGCGAGGTCACGGTGCCAACTCAGGATCGTCGCCGGGGTGACCGGGAACAGCTCCGCCCACCGGCGGCGGTGGATCAGCCGAGACAACGCTGCAAGCCAGAGCCGGTCAGCGTAACCCCTGTCCGGTGCCAGAACTGATGCAGGGGGTCTGACCTGGTCTTCTGGGCTTGGGCCTCGTGCTGTTTCGACTGCTGTATCTGCTGGTGGTCAGGGTGTTCGGTTGGCTGGTGCTGCTCGCATGGGGGAGTGCTTCCAAAGTGGTGGAGATCTTGGTGTTGCGGCATGAGGTCGCGGTGCTGCGTCGTCAGGTCGCCCGGTCCAGGCCGGATTGGGCCGATCGGGCGTTGCTGGCGGCGCTGGCGAGGCTGTTACCTGCTCGCTTTCGGCTGTATCGCATTGTGGCGCCCGGCACGCTGCTTGCCTGGCATCGCGGGCTGGTCAAGGAGAAGTGGACCTTCCCCGCCAAGCATGGCCGGCCGCCGGTCTCTGAGGAGATCCGCGATCTGATCGTCCGGTTGGCGCGGGAGAATCCGTGCTGGGGTCATCGGCGCATCCGAGGTGAGCTTCTCGGTCTCGGGTATCGGGTGGGGGAGGGGACGGTCCGCCGGGTCCTCGCCTGTACGTGTTGTTCGTCATGGAGATCGAAACGCGGCGCGTGCGTATCCTCGGTGTCACGGCTCATCCGACCGGTGCCTGGACGGCGCAGCAGGCGCGCAATGTGCTGATGGAACTGGGCGAGCGAGCCGACAGGTTCCGGTTCCTGATCCGGGACAGGGATGGCAAGTTCGGCGGAGAATTCGACGAGGTGCTCGCCGGCGCGGACGTGCACATCGTCAAGATTCCGCCGCGCTCGCCGCGGGCGAACGCGTTCGCTGAGCGGTTCGTTGGCACACTTCGGCGCGAATGCCTTGATCACCTTCTGGTCCACGGTGAGCGGCACCTGCAACAGGTCCTGGCCAGGTACGAGCGCCACTACAACGAGCACCGTCCGCATCAGGCGCCGTCACTACTTCAGCCCCTTCACGATCCGGCCGAGGTGGTCGATCTCACGGCTCGAACAGAGAGACGAAGCGTTGTCTGCGGCCTGATCCATGAGTACCGCAAAGCTGCTTGACGACGTACGAAACCACAGGCCAGCACTACGAGCGAGTTTTGGCACAGGACAGGAAGGTGTCTCCGGCAACCGTGTGGGCGATCTTGAATAAGGTCGGCGTCGATCCAGCGCCCTGGTGTAGCGGTCCGACCTGGGCTCAGTTTCTCCAGGCTCAGGCGTCCGGGATCTTGGCCTGCGACTTCTTCAGCGTGGAGACGGTCATGCTTGCGCGGCTGTACTGCTTCGCCGTGGTCGAGCACGCCACGCGGCGGGTGCACGTGCTGGGGGTCACGGCGCACCCAACCGCCGGCTGGGTCGCCCAGCAAGCCCGCAACCCGATGCTCGACCTGGGTGATCGGATCGGTGATTTCCGGTTCTTGATCAGAGACGGGACAGCAAGTTCACCGGTGTGTTCGATGAGGTGTTCACGACCGCGGGCATCCGCGTGGTGCTCACCGCGCCCCAGGCTCCTCGGATGAACGCGATCATGGAGCAGTGTGTCGGCAGCGTACGCCGCGAGCTGCTCGACCGGATCCTCATCATGAACGAACGCCACCTGCGCAAGATCCTGGCCGAGTACGAGACCTACTTCAATAGGCATCGTCCGCGCGGGGCCTTGAAGCAGGCCAGCCCTCTGCGGGCGCTACCCGATCCGGTCGACGCCGACATCGAAGTCTCCCGACGAGACCGGGTCGGCGGCCTCCTGCATGAGTACGTGCAGGTCGCATGAGGAGACACGATATTCGGCACCCACACGGGTCGTGCTCGGCGGTGATGTGAGGCGACGACACATCTTCAGCGGAAGGTAGTCCAGTATATATCGCCCTTGCCACGAAACCAGTGGAGGAGACGCCAAGTTTGCCCTTTCCGAAGCGGAAGTGTAAGAGCACCTCTGCCTCCACCGATTAGTAGTCCATAAAGTACATATTTGCCATTCTCCATGATGTGGATCATTGTGTCGCTCTCGTCGTTAGACGAGTTTTGGACTATCAGGAGGCCATCCTCCTCGGTGGTGATCTCCTCTGTCTGTCCGTTTTCAGAAACCTCGGGATCCAATTGGATTGGCATTCCAAACAAGGTCTCAAGATTGGTCTTGCCGTTTACCGTCAGGTCGCCGGAGACCGTCGCGTCATCGTTCACCTGCAGGTTGGCCTGGGCGTAGACGTTGCTTGCCGCGATCAGCTCTCCGTTGACGATCAAACCGTTGGAGCCGGTGGTCGTGAGCTTGTTCGTGACCTTCAGGTCGTCGAGGGTGGGGTTGGTGATGGTGACGGTGATGGTGGCGTACCGGTCGCTCGCTTCAAACCCGGTGGTGACGGATGCCCTGAGCGTCACGGTGGTGTCGCTGACGATGGTGCTCCCCGAGATGGTGTAGGACGTGGCGGGGCCTTCGTAGAGAGTCGCACCGACGCCGTCGTAGAGCTGGAATTCGCTGCCGTTGCTCTCCCAGGTAAGCAGGATTTCATCTCCGGCCTTGAACTTTGTCCTTGGAATGGTCGGCCTATCCGGAGCGCTCGCCAGAAAGTTGTGCAGGTAGAAGACCGGCTCTGCGGTCTCCCAGGTCAGGTCCTGGGGTGACTTGGGGGTGTATTTGCCGCTGGTGGTGCCGGAGGTTTCGGTGGTCGGGCAGGTGAGTTCGCTGCCGGGGGCGGCGGCGATGTTGCCGGTGATGCTGATCTTCAGCGGTTGGTCGATGAGGTCGAGCCCCGGTACGGGCGGGGCCTGAAAGATGACGTGGTGGTAGTTCGTGGCCGGGTCGAGGCCGAGTTTCCGCCCGTTCTCCACCTGGGCGGACGCGACGCTCCACTTGCCGGTGATCGACGACTGCGGGTTCTCGGTGAAGTAGGCGCCTCCGTCGTCGGGTGCGCTGATCGGGACGGCGATGTCGAGTTTCTTGCAGTAGATCTTCTGACCGGCCGGGCTGGAGACGGTGATGTCGATGGTGTTGGCGGCGGGCTTGTCGGGAGTGCCTGCTTGAAGGGGCGCGGTGCTGGTGCTGTAGTGCAGCAGAGGGGCATCGGGCATGGGGCATGGCCTCCTTGAGGGCGAGTCTTACCCAGGCGTGCAAAGGGGAGATGAGTGACCGTGATGCGTGGCGGTGCGGCCGGAATTCCCCCGTTGGCGACGCACCGAAGAAGATCACTCCCTAGATCCAATCGCCCCCGTTGGAGCGCGACAACATCTCACAAGGGGCGATAAAGGGGCGATCCGGTAATACTCTCAACGTCTTGACAAGCCTGTGACACCGCCCATCCCAACGCTACGAAGATCCGGTTGGACAAGATCACGAACTATGATCCCAGTCGACCCGGCCGGGCCGTGGCTCACGTTCGGCTCCCTGCGTCCTGGGTCGTGTTCTGGGTCATGGGGGCCTGGCTGTACAGGTGGCCGGCGCCCTGTGCCAGGGCGGCCAGGGTGTCGTTGGGGCCGGTGAACAGTTTGGCGTCGGCCAGGGCCGCGTACACCTGGTCGCGGCCGAGCTTGGCGTCCCCGCGGTCGGCACGGCCGATGAGGTCCACGCATGACGCGTCGGTGGTGAAGGCGAAGTCGTGGTTGGCGGCGGGCTGGCGGGGGAACGGTGAGAGGCCGGGTGGCAGTTCGTCCTCGGTGTACTCGCTGAGCGGGAAGACTCCGCGTGAGGTGGCCAACTTGGGTCGCGGCGCTTGGACGTCGAACCCGACCGGCCGGTCGGGGAGTATCTCGGCGCTGGGTTTTTGCGGCGCTTCAACTTCTAGGAACCCGTATGTGACTTTCTGCGGTGGGCTGCCCCATAGGGACGCGGGTAGGTTCCGGGTGCGGGGGGTCAGCGTCCAGCCGTCGGCGGGTGCGGGCCGATTCTGGAAGTACAGCGTCAGGCGGTGTTCGCCGACCAGGCCGGTACGTTTCATGGGGCGTACGTCGACCAGGGGTCCGTCATCGGGGCCGGGTGCGGACAGCGGCGCTTGGCCTGTGCGCAGATGGCTGGCCGGGATGGCCGACTGGGTGAAGAAGCGCAGGTCGCGAGCGCGGACGAGCCACACTTTGCCGCCGCGACCGGCATCGTCGATGGTTTTGTCCAGGCCGCTGACCGGGGCGATGGTGATCATGTCAGGTGGTTTGGGCAGCATGCCGGCGAACTCCGGCCACTGCAACGTCTCGGCGTCGGATCCAGAAGATCCGGGCCCGAAGCTGACCGTCACGGTCCAGCTCAGGATGTGCGCGGAGACGTAGCCGCCGGTGGGTGGCCCCCACAGGGCCAGGTCGGCGCCGATCGAGGCGGTGAGGGTCTTGTGCACGGGTCCGACGTCGATCTGGAGTGAGGCGCCGATGCTGATCGAGATGCTTGCGTTGAAGTGGAACGGCCGCCACGACAGCAGCAGGTCCGCCTGAGCGCTGAACCAGGCCCGGAAGGGGCCGGAGTGGAAGACGGCGTCGAGCCGGGCGCCCGCCATCGCGCACGACGGCGTCACCGCCAGATACGCCTGCGCCTTGATCTCGACGC
>NZ_BAAAZP010000119.1:0-20215 GCF_039536965.1 Nonomuraea antimicrobica
CAGCTCGCGATCATGCTGTGACCAGCACCCCCGCCGCCACGGGTTGAAAAAGCCTCAGTGGTACGTCTACACCTTCATCGCCGACCGGCCTATCCGATCGTTGAAGGCAAAGATCCGTGCCCTTACCCACAGGTCATCGCAGATGGAGCTGGGATATGTGCTGACCCGGTTGAACCAGGTCATGCACGACTGGGCCAACTATTTCAGACACGCGGTCGCCAAGGGCGTCTTCTGCATGCTGGAGAACTTCGCCTGGAGGCGAGTCATCCGCATGCTGCAGACGCGGCACCGCTGGAATTGGACGGACGTCCGCCGCCGGTTCGCCACCCCCTGGGGACAGTGGCAGCCGATCACGGCGGGCGAGATCGCGTTGCGTCCGGTCTCGGCGATCTCGGTCACCCGATATCGCTACCGAGGCGACATGATCCCCAACCCCTGGCCCCTGAACCACGTCTAACGGCAGAGCCCGTGGAGAGCCCGTTGCCAGGAGACTGGCACGGCGGGTTCGGCGAGAGGTCCGGGGAAACGGACCGGGAGCGATCCCGGCACCGCGCCCCGGGCCTACTCAGCGACCTGGGGTGCAGAGGGAAGCTTGAAGATCGCTTCCGTGTGTCACGAATGCAGGAGGAATGTTATGTAGGCGGACATCTCTGATTGCAATGCTGCGTGGGAGATGAAGGTTATGGCCCTTCGGAGTCGCCCTGCGGGGGGAGATTCCAAACCGCCTCGTGCTGCGTTGGCTGAAGACCGTCGTGGTGAGCGATCGAGGAAAAGGCGCCTGCGAGGCGTCAGGTGGGGACCGGAAAGGCGAGGGCAAGCGAATCGCTGCGGACGTGTCGAAAATCTACAGATGGCATCGAAACCGGGGCGTGGAAGCGGATCCGGGATAAGTCTGGCGGGTGCCCGTTTATTGGCCAGGCGGTGCCCGGCATGGAGGCGACGCGAGTCCGGTCTGCTGCTCCCGCGTGGAACGTGAGAAGGCGTGCCCCGATACCGATCACCCACCTGGGTGGCGAGAGGGAGTGCCCGAGTCAGGTGTGCCCGGTAGGGCTTGAGTACCGTCGCGGGGCACGTCGGCGGACCGGCTCGTAGTAGCGATGAGGCCCCTGTAATGGGGGCGGAGCGAAGGGGCCGGGTCATCCGTGGCTGTTGTTCGGTCGGTCAACCGGGATATCCGGGAGGAGCTGGGTGAACGAGCTGAAAGCGCAAGGCAAGCCGTTCGATATCTCGAAGCGGGAGGTCTGGGAGTCTTGGTGTGAAGTGAAGGCGAATAAGGGTGCGCCGGGGGTGGATGGGCAGTCCATCGACGACTTTGAGGCTGATCTGCAGGGAAACCTGTACAAGATCTGAAATCGAATGTCGTCGGGGACATACTTTCCTCCTCCGGTGCGTGCGGTGGAGATCCCGAAACAGCACGGTGGCGGCATGAGAATGCTCGGTATTCCCACGGTTGCCGACCGTGTCGCCCAGACCGTGGTAGCCAGGCATCTGGGAATTCGCGTGGACCCTGTGTTCCATGAGGACTCCTACGGCTACCGGCCCGGGAAATCGGCTCTGGATGCGGTGGAGCGCTGCCGGCAGCGCTGTTGGAAGCGGGATTGGGTGATCGACCTCGACATCCAGAAGTTTTTCGACAGCGTCCGGTGGGACCTCGTTGTCAAGGCCGTGGAGGCTCATGGCCCAGGCCCGTTCGGCGTTCCTGCCGTGGGTGACGACACGCAATGGACGGTTCTCCCCGTCGGCGGGCGGGAACAGCAGCTTGGGCGGGTACTCCAGGATCTGGCCACGGGCCCGCTCGACGGCTTCGGGGCTGGCCGGGCGCAGCGAGACAACCCTGACGGCGGCGGCGCCAGGCTGAACATGTCTACGCCCATTTGACCGCGACGATGTTCCACCGCGAGTACCGGAGAGGCACTGCCTGACCGATACCTGTGATCAGGCCGCTCAGGGGATGCGCCGTACGGTGTCGGTGACCTTGCCGTCCTTCATCTCGGCGGAGAGCTTGAACGAGCGGGATTTCACCTCGGCAGAGAACCAGCGGACACCGCCTGGACCGCCCGCCGGGCCGAGCGGCCTGCGTCCCGCCCATCGAGTCGTGCTGTCTGCCGGGGACTCACAGCAGCTTGCCGTTCTCTCCTCCTGTCCTGTCCTGTCCCGCGGCATGCTTGACACATCAGTCCCCAGGACTGGCAGGTGCCGTCGGTGGGGACGCAGGTCCATCCGTCGTCGGCGTCTAACTATAGGTATTTGACCTTCAAGGTGTTGAGGTCGGCCTTGTCGGCCGCCACAGTCCCCCAGTTTTGATTTCCCTGCCCCTGGTACACATGCAGCCCTTCCTTGGGGAAGCTGATCCATCCGTCGTCGGTGCTTTTCCCCTGTACCCAGTTGGTGTTCACACCGTTGAGGTTGGCCTTGTCGGCGAAGACGGTTCCCCAGGCATCGCCGCCCGCCCGAAGCACGTTCAGCCCTTCCGTGGTGAAGGTGATCTGCCCGTCGTCGGGGTTGCCCCCGGTCACACGTTCGGCGAAGACGGTTCCCCAGAGCTGGCCGCCCGCCCGAGTCACGTTCAGCCCTTCCTTGGGGAAGCTGATCCGCCCGGGGTTGGTCCCGGTCCCCTGTACCCATATGGTGCTCACGCCGTTGAGGTCGGCCTTGTCGGCCTGCAGGGTCCCCAAACTCCCCGCGTTGTTGGCGACCTCCACGCCCGCATCGGAGAAGGTGACGCGGCCCTCCTTCCCGTCCACAGTTCCTTGGACCCAGGGCGTGTGCGTGCCGTTGGTGACGGTCATTTGGCTCAGTGTCGGGTTGGTGATCGTGATGGTGATGGTGGCGTACTGGTCGACCGTCTCGAACCCGTTGGCGTTCTTCTTGGACGCCTTCAGGGTGAAGGTGGTGTCGTTGGCGATCGTGCCCGCTGGGATGGTCCAGGAAGTCTCGCTGCCTTCGTGGAGAACTGTGCCGTCGCCGTCGTACAGGTGGTAGGAGTCGCCGTTGCTCTCCCAGGTGAAGTAGACCTTATCCCCGGCGTTGAACTTGGTCTTGGGGATGGTTGGCTTGTCCGGGGCGCTGGCCAGGAAGTTGTGCAGGTAGAAGACGGGCTCCGCGGTGTCCCAGGTCAGTTCCTGGGGTGTCTTGCGGGTGTATTTGCCGCTGGTTGTGCCGGAGCTTTCGGTGGTCGGGCAGGTGAGCGTGCTGCCGGGGGTGGCAGCGACGTTGCCGGTGATGCTGATTGTCAGCGGTTTGTCGATGAGGTCGAAGCCGGGTATGGGCGGGGCCTGGAAGATGACGTGGTAGTAGTTCGTCGCCGGGGCGAGGCCGAGTTCCTGCCCGGTCTTCATCTGGGCGGACGCGGGGCTCCATTTGCCGGTGATCGAGGATTGCGGGTTCTCGGTGAAGTATGCGCCTGCGTCGTCGGGTGCGCTGATTGGGACGGCGATGTCGATCGTGTTGCAGTAGATCTTCTGGCCGGCAGGGCTGGAGACGGTGATGTCGATGATGTTGGCGGCGGGTTTGTCGGGGCTGCCTGCCTGGAGGGGCGCGGTGCTGGTGCTGTAGTGCAGCAGGGGGGCATCGGACATGGGGCATGGCCTCCTTGAGGGCGAGTCTTACCCAGGCGTGCAAAGGGGAGATGAGTGATCGTGATGCGTGGCGGTGCGGCCGGAATTCCCCCGTTGGCGACGCACCGAAGAAGATCACTCCCTAGATCCAATCGCCCCCGTTGGAGCGCGACAACATCTCACAAGGGGCGATAAAGGGGCGATCCGGTAATACTCTCAACGTCTTGACAAGCCTGTGACAGAGAGGGCCGCCCAACCCAACGCTACGAAGATCCGGTTGGACAAGATCACGAACTATGATCCCAGTCGACCCGGCCGGGCTGCTCGGTGCCCTAGGCTCTTCCGCCCACCGGACGAAGAGCTCTGCACTGGTAGTGGTTCGAGTTATTGAGCCCCACACATCGGCTGCGTGACAGTGACGCCCGGCTGGTGCAGGAACTCACGGCCGCCTGCTCTGAACTGACCGAACTCGCCCGCCATGTCCGCACCCACCACCCCAGGGAGGACCTGCTCGGCGACAGCTCGGAGAAGTCGATCGAGGTGTCGTCCGTCGGTGCTGCATAACTTCTAGTGCCAATATCCGTCGTAATGGTCGACCAGGTGCTGGGCGTCTGGGCCGGCCGAAGCGGCGGCGACTGTGAGGTCGGCCTCTCGGAGGATCTCCGACCGCACCAGCGCCGGCACCGACGCCGCCGGCACCTCCTGGCCGTCGCGGTGGAAGGTCATCGGGTTGGTCGCGCACAGCGCGTCCAGGTCCCAGCCCTCGTCGGACATACCCTCGACAACGCGCAGGAGCCAGCGGGCCTGCCAGCCCGCAAGGTCGCGCACCACCTCGCCCTGCCCCTCGTGACAGTCGTGCTCCCAGTAGCCGATCGACACGCCGGTCCAGCCGTGCCGGATCAGCTCCGTCCGGGCCAGGCCGTAGCGCACGACGTGACCGGCGACACTGTCCGGCTCTTCCGCGTACACCTCGCGGAGGACTTGTTCGAACGGCTGCGCCAGACCCCTCTCGCGCCACGCACCCACCTCCTCGGCGCTTGCGTCGGCCGGGTGCCACAAGGCGACAGGGCCCTCGGGACGGCGCCCGGCCAGTTCCCAGCCGTCGACGGTTCTGACTGGCAGGCCAGAGGGGCCGCCGGGGATCCGCCACACCAGGGTGCGTGCGTCGGGGCCAGTGACGGGGTGGTCGAGGACGTGTTCACCGACCTCACGCCAGGTCCATTCACGCTGGTGGATGAGCGCCTGCTCCAGGCGATGGCGCGCGGCCGTGCGCGCCTGCTCGATCTCTCCGGGCGTGGCGGCGGTGGCGGGCAGAGTGCGGTCGAGTAACTGGTCGCGGGTCAGCGCGGCCGCGTCGGCGAGCGCGTCGAGCGCGCGAGTGACATTCTCCTGTACGGACGCCGCCCGCACCCGCGTCTGAATGAGCGCCAGTGGGGTGACGGTCTCGGGCCCGCCCCGGCGGGCCAGCACGCCGACAGCCCCGTTGGCGACGGTCTCGCTGCGGCAGGTGGAGCCGGGGCCATCGTGGCCGGTGCCGCAGGTGACGGCGGCGTCGGCGAGCAGTGACGGGATCCAAGGTTCGTCAATGACCTCGCAGGTCCAGATCAGGCCGCGCGCCGCCGAAACGGTCCGGCCCTTCAGGAAGCGGTCCTCGCTCCAGCTGATGTCGGCGTGGTGGCAGACGAACGGGCCGCCCCGGTAGGCGGCCAGGCGGGTGACCAGCTCGTGGACCAGGGCGATGGCCTCAGGAGTGAGCAGGTCGCAGACGACCGGCAACCAGCCGTCGCCTGGGGCCGGTGTGTCAGCGGTGGCCCAGTGACGCAGCAGCGGCAGCATTCCGGCCAGGCGAAGGCCGTACTCCTCGGCTAGCATCGTGGCGAAGGGGTCGGCCTCCCCGATCACGTTCCTGACCGCACCGGCTGGGCCCTCCTCGGTGAGCAGGCTCTCCAGGAGCGGCTGGAGCTCTCCGAGGTCCGTCAGGTGGCCGAACAGGTCGCGGCGCTGTTGCGGATGGAGCAGGTGGGCGGCCGACAGCGGGATCCGATAGAGCTCCTCATGGCGGGTGTGGCCCTGGCGGGCCCAGTAGCCGGCGCGTTCGGCCAGGTTCCAGGCGTCGTTGGGCGTCCAGTCGACGGCGCGCCCGGCCACGGTGCGGACCAGGCGCAGGACGCGCTCGTCGTAGTCGTGGCCGCCCTGCGGGCCGAGCCAGAGCTTAGTGTGGGCGTAGGTGCCGTAGAGGCGCCAGTCGGTGCCAGGTCCGGGGTCGAGGCCCTGCTCGGTGAGGGCGTCGAAGCGCCGGTAGGCCTCCCTGGTAGCCGGTTCCAGATGCTCCCAATTCCCCGCGAACGTCACCCAGTGATCGTAGTCGCACGATGTCCGAATGAAGATCGTCGTTCTGGACGACTACCAGCGGGTCGCTCGAGACCTGGGTGTCCGGCGTCCTTCTCCCGCAGGTGGCCCCCAGCCGCCAACTAGCGACACAGCCCTGTTCACAGAGGTGCCGAGCTGGGGTTTTGCCTCTCAGCTGTGCGTGTTCTCAAAGTCGTGACCGTCTCCGTTCCCGAGAACACGATCTTCTCGGGAACCGGTTGACCTGCGCAGATCAGCTTAGTTTGGGGTTAGGGACACGTTCGGGAGGATGGGGCCTTACCTGGCGTTCGTCGATCTTGGCGACCTTGGAGAGAACCAGGGGGCGGCGCCACCGGATCTTGCCGTTTCGGCAACCGCGCCGCCATCGTCTCCTGGCTGTCCTGGTGCCACGCCAAGAAGCACTGGGCCGCCCCGTCGGTCCCGGCTGACGCCGAACGTCGCAAAGGAGAGCGCCGACGAGACCCGCGCCGTGGCCAAGACCACGATCCACCGGCTGCTGTCGCGCCGCGACATCCCCCTGCGGGAGCGGGCGCTGCGGCGGATGCTCTATGAGACCGCCGCCCGGGCCTCCGAGATCCTGGCGCTGAACGTCGAGGACCTCGACCTGGAGCACCGCCGCGCCCCCGTCCGCTCCAAAGGTAGCGCCGTCGAGTGGGTGTACTGGGACAGCGGCACCGCTCACCTGCTGCCTCGCCTGCTCCGGCTCCCCGATGGCAGCACCCCGCACCCACGGTCCGCTGTTCCTGTCCGAACGCCGCCCCGTCCCCGCCCGCCGCCCGGCGGCCGCCAACCTCTGCCCGCACACCGGCCGCGCCCGGCTCGGCTATGCGCCCGCATCCTGCTGGACAAATACGCCAGCCTCGACCTGCACCAGCTACGCCACAGCGCCGCCACCCACCTCGGCGACGCCGAGATCCCGCTGCAGCTCATCATGGGCAAGACCGGGCACAAAACCCCCGCACCGCCATGTGCTACGTCAAACCCGGTGCCGAAGCCATCGCCAAGGCCACCGAGGTCCTCGCGCCCCGGCGGCGTACCCACTGATCAGCAACTCCTAGGCGAGCCGAGGACACTGCCCCTGCTCTCGTACTTGGTCTACCCCCTACGACACCTGGTACCAGAACCTCCTGACGTAGTGGGCGCCGTCGAGTGATCACGCCCGCCCGGGCTCCCTCGCGGAGGGGAGCCCGGGCGGCCTCGGCTCAGGAGTGGGCCTGCCGGTAGAGGGCACTGTGCTCCTGCCGGCGGGCGTCCATGATCTCCTTACCCACGTCGCCTTCCGTGCCCGCGCGCAGCAGCAGCGCCTGGTTGCGCAGTCTCGCGATCGACTGGTTGACCGCCTCCATGATCGTGGTGTCGGTGTTCCAGCTGTCCTCATCCTCTTCCAGCAGGGTCTCCTCCAGTTCCGTGGCCACCGCTGTGAGCTGCCGGCACAGCGCCGCCCAGACGCGCCCGCGTTCGGCGACCGAGAGACCGATCTGCTCCTTGAGCGCCTTGGCGTCGAACGTGTCGGCCTCCGTGGCGGTCAGGCTCTCGCCGTGCCCGCCGCGGTCACCCGGATCCACCGTGGCGAAGGGCAGCAGGTTGCGGAAGGTCAGGTAGGCGGTGGCCGCCTCGCTGGGCGTCTCCACGCTCAGCGTGTCGTAGGCCGCCTGGAACAGCGCGTGGAGCTGGCCGCCCGCCAGCTGCGCCAGCGGCAGCAGCCGGTCGAGCGCCATGACCGGTGAGGCCAGGTCACGGCCTACGGCCTGGTCCAGCGTGAGCAGCGCCTCATCGTCCGTTCGCGTGCGCAGCAGCAGTTTCTGCACGGCGGTGCTCTGGATGACCCACGCGGTGGTGTGGCAGCCCATGCCGGAGACGCCGGCCGGCGCCCCCGGGCGTCCGTTGATCACGAGCGGCTTGCCCGGCTCGTAGACCACCACAAGCGGGTCGTGGGTGTCGTCGACGACCCACGGCTTGATCTGGTCGGTGGCGGGCAGGGCCATCGCGTCCAGCGCTGCCTCCACGGCCGCCAGGATCTCGCCCGCCTGCCGGGTGCCGAGGTTGAGCTTGGGGTAGAGCGCCGCGATCTGCTGCTTGAGCTGGGTCACCGCGGCCTGCCCCGGACTGGGCTGCAGGAAGCCGGAGAAGGCCACGCCGAAGGGGTACGCCGTGGCGCACAGCCGCTGGTGCTCGTGGAGCAGCGACGACATGATCTGCACCACGCGTCGCGGAGCCGAGGCGGCCAGGTGCTGCTCGCCGGTCGCCTCCACCTTGGCCAGGCCCAGGTGGCGGCCGATCTGGGTGCGGTAGGTCTTGAGCGACCTGGCCAGTTCCTTCTGCTCGTCGCCCCACACGTTGGGCAGGTCTCGGGCGCAGTTGCGCAAGGTCAGCGCGGCCTTGAACAGGTGCTGCTGGTCGGTGACCTTACGCAGCCTCTCAGCGATCTCGTCCGCCGTCGCCTGCATCCGCTGCAGATCCAGGCTGAAGGAAGCGCGGCGGTGCAGGTTCCCGGTCAGGTTGGCGGCCATCTCGCCCAGCACCTGGTTGTCAGAACGGTTCTTGCCGATGCTGTCCGGGTCGATCGCGTAGGCCAGGCCGGTCTCGCGTAACGCGGCGTCGAAGGAGAACAGCCGCCACAGCGCCGCCTTGACCGCCTCCGGCTCCGGCGGCCGCGCGAAGTACTCCGCGCCCTGCCTGAACAGCGACGGCATGCCGCCCGCCGCCGGGTGCAGCGCCTGCGCCTGCTGGTGCTCGAGCTGCTCCTTCACGATGTACCGCTCGGAGTACATGACGACGCCGCGGGCGTGGGCCTCGGCCGAGCCGATCGACCCGCGCGAGGTCAGGTTGCGTACGGTGGAGTACGGCAGGTAGTTGACGTAGGCCAGGTGATGGGCAATGGCCGAGCTGAGACCGGCCGCGGTCTCGCGGTGCATCCCGGCGTCCAATCCGTTCCGCGCGGCCCTGATGAAGTCGCGCGTGCGGTGGCAGGAGTCCTCCAGCAGCGGGATGCGCTGCTCGTAGTCGCTCAGCCACTTCAGCATCTGCATCTGGGGGCTGGCGCTGTCTTCCATCCACAAGGCGGCGGCGTTGTGGGTATTCTCCAGCCAGTCGACCGCCTCTTCCAGCGTCTTGCCGTACAGCTCCGCCTTGATCACGTCCAGGTGCACGGTCCAGGCGATCGTGTGGTCGCCCATCCTGCTCCCGTAAGGGGAGGGGGTACGGGGGGTGGGGCTGATCTGCACCCGTCCGACTCTGACGGGCTGGGTGGGCGCGTTCTGGACCTGTAAGATCCACGGCAGCAGCCGGACCACGGCTCCCTTCGGCAGGTCGGTGTGCTCCTGGGCGACCAGCTTGAGAGCCTCTCCCTGTTTCGCCCTCTCGACAGTCGGTCCGGTGCTCGCTGAAATCGTCCTGGCGCGCTTCATTCGCGCCCCCTCCCGTGAGTCGCAGACTTCCCTTCTCTCCCACCCGGCGTTCTCGCGCAAGACTCATGGCCAGAGGTGGTCAATACGATTTGGGAACGATCCATCGCTCTTCTGGTGACGCGGCCGATCCCGCGCCTCTCGAAGCGCGGGGCCGGCCTTCCTCAGTGGTCGAAGACGTTTCCCCTTACCGTCAGCGCCCGTGACACCTGTGGGGCGGCGCCGACGGACGAGCATCCAGCCAACCGGCAAGCCAGGAAGATCTTTCAGATTGAGGCGGCTTGGAGCCCGGAGGCGGACCGGCTGCCGCATCGCTTCCGGCCAGGTGGAGACGGCGGTGGACGCCACCAGGAACGTGGGTCAGCGGCCCCGCCAGCGCTTCCACCGCCTGGGCGGCGTCCCGACCCCACGTCAAGCAGGAGTCTGAGATCCAGGTCCGGGTCGATCCCAAGTTCTTTCAGCCGCCGCAAGGTGCTTTGAGCGCCAGCCAACATGCCTTACGTGCCTGACAAGATCATATCGCTCTGAACTGCAGGAAGAGGGAAAGACCCAAGATAACGATTGAGGTCGCGGACCAGATCGGCGAGGCTGCGGTGATGGAGAGGCTGGCCGGCTCGGCGTCCGGGGAAGAGCCAACGGGCATCGACGTTGGTAGCCGTGTTCATGTTGCTGCGCTCGGCTTTGGCTTGGAGTAGAAGCTCGGAAAAGGGGTCGGGGACCGGTGTCGGTGGGTCGCCCAGACGGATGAGGACCTGACCGTCGGAGTCGTGGACGATGTCGTCGAGGGTGAGCCGGACGATGCGGCTGGCGGGCTGGGCATAGAGCAGCATGAGGCAGGCCGCAGCTCGCGACCGGACCGGCCCTGCCCTGTCGTCCAGCGTCAGGTGCAGGAGTTCAAGCCGCCGGTGCTGGGTGAGCGGTCGGCCTTCCACCCGGTTCAGCCGTGGCAGGTTGAGCCCTCGTGGCGCGCGCCCGGTGCGCATCGCCCAGGTGAGGAAAGCGCGCAGGGAACGATGCTCATGAGGTTTGTGAGTGGCGTGCCAGAGGTCAACGTCAACTTGGCTCAACCGATCCAAAGGGCATTGGCGCTGTGTGAGCCAAAGGAGGAACTCGTGGGCCCGGTTGAACTCTTGCGTCGCCAGGGGAACGGTGCTGCCGGTCAGCGGGCGGCGGGCGGCTCGTTCTCGGAGTTTGGCCAGCTGGTGCCAGGTCGCGAACCGCTGCAGGATTGGCAGGTGCTCGTGGTCGGCGAGTTTGGCCAGGCGCCGTTGCAGCCAGCTTTCGACGTGCAACAGGTGTTTGTCGACCGTCGGAAGCAGACCGCAGGACATCAGCAGGTCACGGAGATGTGCCGCGGGCCGCCAATCGGGATGTTCGTGGAACGCCTGGTGGCAGAGCGGCATGGCTCCGGTCGCCAACTCGGTCAGCAGGTTCTGGACCTTCGTGCTTCTGAGCCAGGCCAGCCCGCTCTTCGGCCGCGGCATATCGGTGAGTAGGTGATGCAGCGGGACGAGCGCGGGGTTGACGCGTCCGGTGCCGTCCTCCAGGAGTGTGTCGAGCCGGTCATGCAGGGTGCAGCGTTCGCAGAGGCGGCCGCCGAGAAGGTGGGCTTCGATGCCGCAACGGGCGCAGCGGAAGTCCCGGGTGATGGCCGAGCAGTCCCGGCAGGCCGGTTTGCCGTCGCGGCGGCCCGGCAGCAGCCGGTCGGTGCCGCAGCCGGGGCAGATGCCGTAGGTGCGCGCCGCCTTCTCGCAGCAGGTCCGACAGATCAGCCCTTCCCAGTTGGCGGCCTTGGACGCCCGCCGGCCGCAACGGACGCACTCGCCCATGTGCTGGCGCTCGTATTCCTCTTGCGCGGAGGATCTGCTCATTCCTGGGGCCGGATTCGGGCGCGCTTGGGCCGGATGGCCGCCAGATCGGTCACCGGGCCTCCGCTTTCACCGATGGCGGTGCGGCGTGGCCTGGCATCCTCGGCTCTGGTGGCGATGAGGTCGGCCGGGGTGCAGTCGAAGATGTCACAGAGTGCGGCCAGAACCGGGAGCGACAGGCGTTCGGGGCTTTGGGTGACCAGGCGCCAGGTCTGCACCGATGACAGGGTGATGCCTCGGCCGGCCAGCGGCTGGGCGAGATCGGTGGCGTTGAACATCCCGTGGGCGGCCATGACCTCGCGGAGCCGCCATTGGTAGCTGACCTGGCGTTTCATCGGTTCTTCCTTCCGGTGCGCAGTGCTGCGTCGACCGTGCTCTCCATCGCCTTGCGCAGAGTGCGGGTGCGGAAGTCGGAGGAGACGCAGGTGTAGATCGAGGTGGTGGAGGCGTGTTCGTGGCCGACCTGCTCCTGGACGAACCGGGGATCCCAGCCGTCCTCGATCAGGTGGGTGACGTAGGAGCGGCGGAAGGAGTGAAAGTCCAGGCCCTGATCGAGTCTCAGCGCGTCACGGTAGGCGGCGAAGCGGGTGTTCATCTGGGAGAACCCGATGCGCAGGCTCCGTTCGGAGGGCCAGAGTGCGGGCCCATGCGCGTTGGCGAAGGCCGGGCGGACCTCTTCGATCCACTGTGTGAGGATCTCCACGATCCAGTCCAGCCCGCCGACACCGTCTCGCGGGCCGACGGTCAGCACGCTGCGGCGCTTGGGCGGGGAGCCCTTCATAGCCTTGCCGAAGCGGACGTAACAGACCCCGAAGTCGCCGAACATGCGAGCGTGAGGGTTGGGGCCGAAGTCGACCAGGTCGAGCATCCGCGTCTCGCGCCTGCGCAGTCCGTAGGCGTAGGCGGTCTTGAACAAGGTGGCGTCTCGGAAGGCGGGCAGCCAACCTTTGCGCCCGGCTCCGCTGATCCGCTCGACTTGCTCGCCGGCATGGTCGAAGAAGGCTTGCAGCTCCTCACGGGTGAACGCGCGCTTGGCCGGATCAGCCTCGGACTCCTGCAGGTGGGTGGCGGTGTTCCACTCGTGGCAGACCTGGATGGGGTGTGTGCCGAACCGGCGCTCGCACTCGGCGGCCCACCCGTAGGCCGGGTCGGTGATGAAGGCGCAGAACGACCGGACGGCCTCAGCGTAGTTACGCAGGGTCGACTGCTTCAGATGCCGAACCGCGCGCAGGTCACCGAGCCAGTCGTCCACCATTTTCGGCGTCCACTCCCATGGATGGGCGTCGGCATGACGGTTGAAGGCTCTCACCGCGTTCAGCCGGCCCTCGATCGTGGAGAAGGTGAGGTTGCGCGCCAGCTGCTGATTGCGCCACCCGTCCAGCATGGCGTCGGCCACCTGCTCTTGCGGGCGCAGCAACACCGTTCCAGCCACAAGCTGCAAGCTCGCCGATCCCGGCACCGCCCCGTCCCGACTCACGCTTCGTCACCCTCCATTCGGTTACATCAAACGAAGGAATCTTTCATCAGAAGTAATCTCCTGGCAAGTGCGCAGGTGAGAACATCGATCATGACCAAGCCCCTGACCCAAATGAGCGAGCGCGAGTACTTCGCCACCATCAGACGCCGACCAGGGATGTTCGTTATCGGCGGTCGGCTGGCAAGTCTGGAGGCCTTCCTCGAAGGCTACGACCAGCACGCTATGCGCCACGGCGGACCCGGCCTGCAGGGATGGACGGAATGGCTCATCGCCCGCCGCGGCAAGACCTGCAGTCACCACTGGTCAGGACAGGTGCGCCACATCGCTCTCGCCGCCTGGGACCACTGGGAGCTGTCCGCCGAGCAGGAAGAACTCGTCATCGACACCCTGTTCAACCTCCTTGACGAGTACCTCGCCGAACGCGAGGCAGCTTCCACCCCCTGATCGCAATCCCCACCGGGCGGCGACGTGTCAGGTGATCGGAGATTCCACTGGCTGCAATAGCGACTACTTGGAGGATCGGACCGGATTTTGGCGCCAGCCTCGATGCGCCAACTATCCCGCGCGCTACAGGCCGGGCAGGGGGTAGCACGGCAAGAGCGTCGCTGCCGTGCCGACGCCTCACTCGGCCGGAAATTCGATGTCGGTACCAGGCTGTACGTTCATGGCCATGAATCTCTCTGAGATCTTTGAGCGCGGTGACGTTGCGGCACTCGGGGCTCACCTGAAACAACAGCCGGACGACGTCGGCTCTGTACTGCAAATGGCGGCGCAGAGCGAACGCCTTGACCTGCTGGAGTGCGTGTTATCTCACCGTCCGCCGCGGTGGGATCTCGACGTCGGGCTTGGATACGCTGCACGACGCCGCGGCGCCGCCGCCTTCGTCCGGGTACTGCTCGCCGCCGGCGCCTCGCCGGCCGCGACCGACGACCGCTCTCCGCTATGGGCTGCAGCCAGGGCCGGTGCTGTGGAGAACTTGCAGCTCCTGCTCGCTGCTGGCGCCGACCCGAACGCACGCGCGGAGGGCGACCATGACGACCCGGACGGCTGCAAAATCGCGCTGCTCGCGGCGATCCGCAGCGGCGTCGCCGCCGCGGTGACCGAACTGCTCGCCGCCGGCGCTGACGTGAACGTGGTGACGCCGGCACTGTATCGGCCGCTGGACGTCGCGGACGACCTCGGCGATGCGACCATTATTCGTCACCTGCGGGAGCGAGGCGCCAAAGTTCTCGGGCCCGAAGAACTCGACCTTGATCAGGCGGTGCGCCGGGGCTTCCTGGCGCGCGTGCAGGAGTTGCTGCCGACAGCAGATTCTCAGGACCGCGGTGACGCCCTGGTCAGCGCGGTGCAGAAGAAGAACGGCTCGGTCGCCGGGGCGATTGTTGAGGTTGGCGGGATCGAGGATCACAAGCTCGTGCTCGCACTGGGGCAGTGCATCGCCTTCGACGTTCCCGAGGTTGTGCCACTGCTGATCGCCGCCGGTGTCGACCGTGACTCGCCGGCAAACTACTACAAGGCGCCACCGATCGTGCTCGCCGCGGCCCGGGGCCGCACCTCGATCGTGCGTGACCTGCTCGATGCCGGAGTCGATCTGCAGGTCCGCGACCAGTGGGGCCAGAACGCGCTCGCTGCAGCGCGTGAGAACGGCCGAACCGAAATCGTGCGGATGTTGCGGGCTGCGGGCGCGGCGGCGCGGACGCCCGCGGCGATCGCGAAGGCGGCCCGGCAAAAGCTTGCTGCCAGCACCCGCAGCGCTTGGCTCCCACAGCTCGACGGTCCGGCCGCGACCGGCGACCCGTCGCAGTTCGGCGGGCTGCCGTGGCTGCGTTCGACCGAGGTCTGGCCGGCCTGCGAGAGCTGCGAAGCGCCGCTCACGTTCTTCGTCCAGCTCGACCTTTCCCGCACACCGAAGGCCGCACGCGAAGCCTTCGGCCTGGGCCTCCTGCAGTTGTTCCACTGCACCACGTGCAACCCTTACCACCCGTTCTCCAGCGGTGATCTGGTGCGGATCGTTGACCCGGCCGACGCGGTCACCCCGGTGAAGGAACCGGAAGGAGCGCAAGTGCTCCCGGTACGGCCGATCACCGGCTGGGGCCGCGCGGTCAAGGACTATCCCTACCGCGAGGCCGACGAGTCGGCGCTGCTCCCCGAAGAACGCGAGGTCGTCTTCACACTCAACCGCCAGGGCGACAAGCTCGGCGGCTGGCCGAACTGGGTACAAGATCCCGACTACCCGCGCTGCCCCCATGACGACCACCGCATGACACAGCCGATCCTGCAGATCGACTCCAACCATGGCGTCGCACACACGTGGGGCGACAACGGCGTCGGCTTCATCGTGCAGTGTCCCCAGCACCGTGATCAAGTCACGTTCCTGTGGCAGTGCGCGTAAGCGTCACGACGCGATTGGCAGCCCCTCCACTCGGTCCGCGCAACCAACCCCAAAGTAGCTCTGTGTGACGATGCGTACTGTTCGTATTCTCAGAAATGGGGAGTTCTGACACGCCGTGCCGACCCCCTCTCTGTCAGACTCTCGTGAGACCTGGGGACGAAGTAGTCTTCTGTGATTCAAGCAGGGCGAGAACAGGATCTTTCAAACAGTGACCTTGACCGTGGCCGACCTTCGCAGGGATGTCACCGATGATGGTGATGTGGGCAAAGGAGACAGACTTCGATCGGATCGGCCGAAGCGGCGCTCGTTCACGCCGGAGTACAAGCTGGCGATGGTTGAGGCCTACGACGCGGCGACCGAGCCGGGAGCCAAGGGCGCGTTGCTGCGCCGCGAGGGGCTGTATCACTCCCACATCATCGAATGGCGCAAGGCCCGCGACGCGGGGGCGCTGAATGCGCTGGCGGCCAAGCCGTCCGGCCCGAAGACGCGCAAGAGCGAAGCCGAGAAGGAGAACGAGCGGCTGCGGGCGCGGGCGGAGAAGGCCGAACGCGAGCTGGCCAAAGCCAAGGCCGCGCTGGAGATCATGGGAAAAGCGCACGCGCTCTTGGAACTGCTCTCCGAGAGCGCGAACAGCGACGCGCCGCCCAGGAAGTGATCGACGAGGTGTTCGCCGCGCTGGAGCCGCTGCTCGGCGTGAGCGCGGCATGTGCGCTGTCGGGAAAGTCGCGGGCCACCGTGCACCGCCACCGTCATCCCGCGCCGCTTGTGCTCGGGCCGCGCCCGGCGCCGGCACCGCATCCAGCGGCGCTGAGCGAGCAGGAGCGGGCGCAGGTGCTGGCCGTCTTACGCTCACCGCGGTTCGTGGACAAGGCGCCCGCGCAGGTGTGGGCCACGCTGCTGGACGACGGGGCTGAGGAACAGGGGTACAGCCGTTATCGGTGAGATTGATCTTGGTAGTCGTGGCGGCGGTCAAGGGTGACGTCGACCAGGCCTGATGGGCGTATGCGCTGCGGTCAGGGCGACTTACGGGGCCTGGGCATCGATCGCCTTCGGGTGCGCTGCGCGTAGTTCGTTCAGGTCAGGGATGTGGTTGTAGAGGGTCCCCACTGATACGCCTAGGAGCTTGGCGATCGAGGTGACGGAGCGTCCGGGGTCCGGCAGCAGGTCGCGGGCGGCTTTGAGGAGTTCGGCGGTGACGACGGTGGGACGTCCTCCGGTACGACCTCGCGCTTTCGCAGCGGCCAGGCCCTCGTGGGTGCCGGCGACGATGAGTTCGCGGATGAACTCGGCCAGGGCGGCGAAGACGTGGAAGACGAGGCGGCCGCCGGGGGTGGTGGTGTCCAGGCTCTCGTGCAGGCTGGTGAAGCCGATGTCGCGTTTGCGGAGATCGCCGACCATGGTGATGAGGTCATGCAGGCTGCGACCGTAGCGGGCGAGCTCGGGCACCACGAGGGTGTCGCCAGCCGTCAGGAACGCGTGGCAGGCTTGCAGTTCCGGCCGGAGCGCGTTCTTTCCGGACTTCTTGTCGGCGAAGATCTTGCGGCAGCCGGCCGCCTGCAGGGCGTCGATCTGGCGGTCGAGGCTCTGGCCGTGGGTGGAAACGCGGGCGTAGCCGATGCGGATCTCGGACCGGGTTGCGGGGAAGGCGGTGAGGATGTCGTCGGGCAGACCCGGGGGCATGGTCGCCACCACCAAATTCTCTCAACAAACGGTCTCGGGAGTTGTTGAAGGCGGGCGGTTTTTGAAGCGAGTTTTTGAAGATCCAAGTCCCAGGTTGACACCGAGGCATGATCACCTTCATAAAACGATCGTTTTTTGAAGGCTCTGGAGCGTGATCGGCAACAGTCGCTAATCCCTGGCCGGATCGCGAACTCTGGCCAGTCAGGCTGATGGCCAGCAGATCCATGCCCAGGTTGCTGGTAAAGCCGCCTAACCATCCGAAGGTAGCGCTGAGATACGCGGGCGCTGGCGACGAATGTCGCCAACAGATTCAGCTGCCGGGAGCGCCCGCTGTCCGTGTGCATGTCGGGATCGGTCGGCCAGGTTCATCAACTGCTGCGCGCTACCCAGTCCCGTCTCTAGACACCTCCGATGCGGCTCTGCGCCGCTGGCACCACTCTGCCGATCGTAGTGGCGAGCGCGGCTCCGAGGACGCTGACGCCGACCAGGGTCAGCCAGATCGCGGCTGCCCCGGTGGACAGCAACCCGGAGAGCGCGGCCGGAGCGACCGCTCCTGCGACAGTCACGGCGAGCTGGTTGAGGGCCAAGTACCGGCCGCGGAGAGCGTCTGGGGCGCTCTCCGCGGCGACAGTCGACGTGATGGGGCCGCCGAGGATTTCACCGACGGTGTAGCTGCCTGCACCGAGCAACACAACGCCGACCGCGAGGGCGAGCGCAGCCACGTGGTCGGCGGCGAGGAACAGGAGGTAGCCGACCGCAAAGCAGGCGTGTCCGGCGACGAGGACGCGGCTGCGGATCCGCCCGCTGAGCCACCCGAGGACGATGCCTTGGCCGAAGCCGACCATCAGGGTGTTGAGCGTGAAGACCATGCCGGCAGTCCAGCCAGGCAGTCCCAGCACGTCCACGGCGTAGACCGGTATCGCGATGTTGAGGGCGAACAAGGAGATCGCGAAGCACAGTTGATGCGCGACCAGTGACAGGTACCGCCGGTCCCGGAGCACGCGCCCCCAGCCTCCAGCAGCGTCCTGGCCCGCCTCGGGACGGACATTCGGCACGGCGCGCATCAGAACGAAGGCGGTGACATAGGACAAGGCGTTGACGATCACGATCCCGGCGTAGACGCCGTGAGTACCGACACTGACCGCGACGGCGGAGAGGAGGCCGCCGAGTGCGTAGCCGAGGTTGCGTACCGACCCCAGAAGACCGAACCAGCGCTCGCGTTGGCCGGGCGCGGCCAGCGCCGTGACGGTCGCGCCGTAGCAGCTGAAGGACACCGCCCGCCCGGCACTGTTCAACCAGGCGCAGATGGCGATCTGCCATGTCTGGTCCACGACGAGATACCCGGCGAAGCCGAGCGCCTGGGCCAGGTTTGCCGCCTGCAGTACCGGCTTGGCGCCGTACCGGTCGACCAGTCCTCCGACCAGAGGGCCCGCCGGGAGCGCCAGCAGCCCGGCCGTCGTCAGTGCCGCGCCCACCTGCACCAGCGTCAGCGGTGTCGTGGCCAGGAAATACAGCATCGAAACGGGGACGAAGACACCGGTGCCGATCGAGTCGATGATGATCGCTGCGACGAAACGGCCGTGCCGAGCTATCGATGGACGGACCATGTAATCGGGAATAGACACAACCCGGGACGGTATAGATTCCATACCGGTATCTACAACGCTACCGGCTACCGGGAGTCGTGCATGGGTAAGGCCTACAACATCATGGCCGCGACCTGCCCCAGTCGCACCGTTCTGCACCGGATCGGGGCGCGCTGGACGGTGTTCATCGTCAACGCGCTGGACAACAGGCCGATGCGATTCACCGAGCTCAAGGCGCACATCCGGGGGATCACACCGAAGGCGCTCACCGAGACGCTTCGCGCGATGGAGTACGACGGTCTGATCTCTCGCACGGAGATTCCCGCAAATCCCCCGCATGTCGAGTACGCCCTCACCGGCCTCGGTCGGTCACTGCTGGCACCCCTACGTGCCGTCCGGGAATGGGCCGAGAGCCACGTCCCCGACATCGAACGCGCCCGCGCACAAGCCGACGCGCAACGGTAACCCGTTCGCCGATTGGTGCACCGCCGACACCCCGGCAGGGCCGCTTCTCCCGGTCCAAACGGCCAGTCCACCGGCCTCCAGGCGTTTCACGGCGTCGTCGATTCTCGCTGAGCCCCAGGGCCCAGGCCCTTAAACGAGATCCTCCTCGGCGTCGCGAGCCGCTGGATCACGCAGCGGCCGCAGCCCTTCGCGAGGCTGGGAGGCGGCGAAACTGTAGCGGCCGAGAAGATTGATGTGCCGCTGGCTCAGCGGTGACAGCCGGGCCACGTCCTCATCGAGAACCTCTCGATCCTTGGGCGGATGGGCACGCAGGTGCGTCACGGCCGCATTCAAATAGCGGCTGTTCCACAGGACGATCGCGTTGAGCACCAAGCCCAGGGAGCCGAGCTGGGTCTTCCTGCCCCTCACGGTAGGCCTGGTGGATGCGGCCGCGCCGGCCGTGGCAGACGTCCCGCGCCAAGGTGTGGCGGGCTTCTTGGATCGTCAGCTGTCGGTTGACCCGGCGCCGGTAGGTGTCATCGACCGGGTCGATCACCGCCAGCAGGTGCAGGGTCTTGGCGATCCGGCCGTACTCGGCGAACGCCTGCCCGAGCGGGGTGGGACGACCGTCACGACCGAACATGCGCAGCAGGTCATAGGCCCTCACCTGGTTGGTGATCAGCGATCCGGCCACGCGGAGCATGTCCGGCCACCACGTGGTGATCTTCTTGGTGTTGATCCTGTTACGAGCCAGCGCCTCCAGCGGCCCGTAGGTTCCGCGCGGCCCCTCGGGCAGGTCGGCGCACCATAGCCGCTGATCGGCCAGGTCTGCGAAGCGCGGTGAGAAGCGGTAGCCGAGGATGTCGAACACGCCGAAGACCATGTCGGAGTAGGAGGCGTTGTCGGTGGTGACCATCTCCGGTTTCACTCCGCCGTCCAGATTCAGCAGGGCGTCCAGAATGTGCAGGCTGTCGCGCGGGGTGCCGGCCACGACCATCTGCCCGATACCCGACACCTGGTCGTTGATCGCGTTCAGCCAGGTGATGCCGCGCTTGAAGTGGAAGTACTTGGGCGACGCGCCGGAGTGGATGCTGTGCTTGGGCACGATGAAACGCAGTCCGTCCACCGAGGCGAGCAAGCCGCCGCCCCACAACTGCACGATCGGCACCGCCGACTGGGCGCCGATCAGTGCCGCGTTGGCCGCGGCGAGGGTGTCGCCGCGGAGGTAGTACTGGTCCACGTGAGCCAGCCGGTCACGGGTCAACGCCCGGTAGTGCGGGTTGATCACGGGCGTGAGACCGATGTTGCAGGCCTCGCTGACCAGCAGGGCGACCAGAGAAATGGGCAGGTCATCCATGCGGGTCCCGCCGTCGCCCATGGGTTGCGTCTGACTTCGTGATACAGATCTTGGAAAGAATCAGACAGGATCGGCGTGCT
>NZ_BAAAZP010000120.1:0-24700 GCF_039536965.1 Nonomuraea antimicrobica
CGGCGGCTGGCTGGCCGAGCTGGGCCGCCGCGCCGGTGAGCAGGAAGCGGCGCTGCGCGAACTGGTCGCGGGCGGCCCGCCGCCGCCCAGCGGCACGACGGACCTGCGCGGGCTCCTGGCCCGCCACGGCTCCCCTGAGGTGACGGTCTCGACCCCGGCCACGCCGCTGGTGCTGCCCACGGAGGCGGCCGAGGGCGTCGCGGCGGCAGTTGGCGCGGCCCTGGACAACGTGCGGGCGCACTGCGGGAGCGGGGCGCGGGCGTGGGTGCTGGCGGAGTCGGGGCCGGGCACGGTGACGGGCACGGTGACGGGCACGGTGACGGTCAGCGTCCGCGACGACGGGCCGGGGATCCCGGACGGGCGGCTGGAGGAGGCGGCGGCCGACGGGCGGATGGGGGTCGCCCGCTCGATTCGCGGGCGGGTGGCCGAGCTGGGCGGCGAGGTCTCCATCGTGAGCGTCCCCGGCCAGGGCACCGAGGTCGAGATCACCCTCCCCGCCTGATGAGACGGCGCCGCCGAAGCGGTGACCGTCCCGCTCGACGAGACGGGCCGCCGTCCGAGGTTAGAGTGGCCGCATGGTGCGGGTCATGGTTGTGGACGACCATCCCATGTGGCGTGACGGCGTCGCCAGGGATCTCGCCGAGGCGGGTTACGAGGTCGTGGCCGCCGTGGGGGAGGGGCTGCAGGCGGTGCGGGTGGCCGGGGCGGTGCGGCCCGACGTCGTCGTCCTCGATCTGCGCCTGCCCGACCTGCCCGGCCACGCGGTGGCCGCCCGCCTCGCCCAGGTCGAGCCCGCGCCCAAGGTGCTGGTGCTGTCGGCCAGCGCCGAGCAGGACGACGTGCTCGCGGCCGTCAAGGCCGGCGCCTGCGGATACCTGGTCAAGTCGGCCGGTCGCGAGGAGTTCCTCGACGCCGTGCGCCGTACCGCCGAGGGCGACGCCGTGTTCACCCCCGGCCTGGCCGGTCTCGTGCTGGGGGAGTACCGGCGGCTGGCCGCGCAGCCGGAGCCCGCGGCGGGGCCGCGGCTGACCGAGCGCGAGACCGAGGTGCTCAGGCTGGTCGCCAAGGGCCTGAGCTACCGGCAGATCGCCGCGCGGCTGGTGCTGTCGCACCGCACCGTGCAGAACCACGTCCAGAACACGCTCGGCAAGCTCCAGTTGCACAACCGGGTGGAGCTGGTGCGATATGCGATCGAGCGGGGACTCGACGCGGACTAAACTCGATGGGTCGCGACGTTGCCACCAACGGCGCACTTCCCCGTCTTCCCGGAGGTTCCACCATGACGATGTCCGCCCTGGGCGAGCCGTGCGTTCTGCTCAAGCTGGGCGAGATCGTTCTCAAGGGCAAAAACCGCGAGCTTTTCGAACGTCGCCTGATCAGCAACATCCGCGACGCGCTCCGTACGGTGGGCGTCCAGGTCGACGTGCGCAGGCGGCACGGCGTGATCGCGATCTTCCTGCCCCAGGGGGCCACCGCCGAGCAGGCCGGCGCCGTGGCCGAGCGCGTGGCCGAGGTGCCGGGGCTGGTCTGGATCCACCGCGCCTGGCGGGTCGCCAAAGACCCCGACGCCGTGCTGAAGGCCGGTCTCGAGCTGGTCGGCGAGAGCGAGGAGGCCAAGCGGGGCGCCCGCTTCGCGGTCCGCTCCCGCCGCCGCGACAAGCGCTTCCCGCTGCGCTCCAACGAGCTCGACCGGCTCGTGGGCGGCGCGATCAACGACGAGTACGGCCTGCCCGTCGATCTGAAGAACCCCGAGCTGACGGTGTCCATCGAGGTCGACAGGGACGAGGTGTTCGTCTTCACCGGCGGCATCCCCGGCCAGGGCGGCCTGCCGGTCGGCAGCAGCGGGCGGGCACTGGTGCTCATGTCGGGCGGCATCGACTCGCCGGTGGCGGCCTACCGGATGATGCGGCGCGGCCTGCACGTCGACTTCCTGCACTTCTCCGGCATCCCGTTCACCACGTCCGAGTCGATCTACAAGGCGTACGCGCTGGTCAGGAAGCTCGACCGGTTCCAGGGGAAGTCGCGTCTGTGGGTGGTGCCGTTCGGCAAGGCGCAGCAGTCGATCCGCACGTCCGGCCAGGACCGGCTGGCCGTGATCGCGCAGCGGCGGCTCATGCTCAAGACGGCGGAAGAGGTCGCCCACCGCATCCGGGCCGCCGCGCTGGTCACCGGTGACGCGCTCGGCCAGGTCTCCTCGCAGACGCTGGCCAACATCACCGCCCAGGACAACGCCGTCGAACTGCCGATCCTGCGGCCGCTGGTGGGCTGGGACAAGACCGAGATCATGGCCGAGGCCCGGCGCATCGGCACGCTCGAGATCTCCGAGCTGCCCGACGAAGACTGCTGCTCGCTGCTGGCGCCCAAGCGGGCCGAGACCCGGGCCAAGATCGAGGACCTGAAGCTCATCGAGAAGCGGCTGGACGCCGAGGAGCTGTGCGTGCAACTGGCCGACTCGATCCAGGAGTACACGCTCTAGCCGCGTCCGGCCCCGTGCCGCCGCCCGCCCCCATCACGGCGCTCGTGCGCCGTCGGGGCGAGCGGCGGGGCGCTCAGGCGTCGACCTTGTACGGGTCGTGCTCGCTCAGGAGCTTGTCCAGCCGGGCCTGGTCGACCCGGTTGCTGACCTCCGCCAGCTCGTGCCGGTCGCGTACGACCTTGCACAGGGTGATCGTCGAGGTGACGACGTAGAGCAGGCCGAGCCCGAGGAAGGCCCTGATCCACCCCTCGGTGGGCAGGTAGACGAGGGCGATCACCACGGAGGCCAGCGAGACGGCGAACGACAGGAGCGCCTGGACGTAGAACGCGGCGGTCTGCTTGGTGCGAATGGGCTTCGTCATGAGGCCATCGTGCGCCGGGGACGAAACCCGGCGCATGAGGTCTCGTACTTAAGTTACCCGTGAGTAAGAGACGTCCGGCCCGCTCGGATCCCGGCGGGTCAGGCGGCCGCGGGCACCGCGGCGCGCTTGCCGAGCAGCACCGGGAAGTCGGTCATGACCTGCGCCAGCTCGCCCAGATCGGCGTCGACCAGGGCCTGCGGCCCGTCGCAGAGGGCCTGCTCCGGCAGCGGGTGCACGTCGATGATGACGCCGTCGGCGCCCACCGCGATGGCCGCCCGGGTCAGCGGCAGCACCAGGTCGCGCCGCCCGCCCGAGTGCGAGGGGTCGATGATCACCGGCAGGTGCGACAGGCGCTGCGCCACCGGCACGGCCGACACGTCGAGCGTGTTGCGGGTGGCCGACTCGAACGTCCTGATGCCCCGCTCGCACAGCACGATGTCGAGGTTGCCGCGCTGCGCGATGTACTCGGCGGCCATCAGCCACTCCTCGATCGTGGCGTTCATGCCGCGCTTGAGCATGACCGGGCGCCCCGCCGCGCCGACCGCCTGCAGCAGCGCGAAGTTCTGCATGTTGCGGGTGCCGACCTGCAGCATGTCGGCGTAGGAGGCGACCAGCTCGACGTCCTGGGCGTCCACGACCTCGGTGACGATGGGCAGGCCCGTCTCCTCGCGCACGTCGGCCAGGATGCGCAGGCCCTTCTCGCCCAGCCCCTGGAAGGCGTACGGGGAGGTGCGCGGCTTGAAGGCCCCGCCGCGCAGCAGCACAGCCCCGGCCGCCTGGGCCATCCTGGCCGCGTCGAGCGTCTGCTGGTGGGTCTCCACCGCGCACGGCCCCGCGATCAGCGTCACGGTGTCGGGGCCGATCGGCACGCCGCCCACGTGGACCGTGGAGCGTTCCGGATGGTTCTCCCTGCTGACCAGCTTGTACGGGGTCGACACGCGCATGACGTCGCGCACCCCGGCCATGCCCCGCAGGCTCGCCGCGTCGAGCTGGGCCACGTCGCCGACCAGGCCGACGATGGTGCGCCGCACCCCCTTGCTGACGAACGCCTCCACCCCTGCCGCCTGGACGACGGACACGATCGCCGCGAGATCGTCCGCGGTGGCCTCGGGGCCCATCACGATCACCATGTGCTGCTCGCTCTCTGTGTGGGAAAACCGCTGGAAAAGCTGGAAAACCGCTGGAAAAACGCAGAAGGCCCCGGGTCCTGGTGGACCCGGGGCCTTCGTTCGCCTGTCTGCTAGCGCAGCGTCAGATGGCGAACGGACTCGGGTCCGTCGCCATACCAAAACAGCCACGCGGTGCGCATAGTCGCCCATGTTAGCGCACCGCACCCACTGGTGAGGCACGGACCGTCCGGTGGCAGGATGGCCCAAGACGCGAGACCGGTGAGGGGAGTGATCGTGGAGGAGTCGCGCCTGCCTCCAGGCCAGTACGTCCCGCGCGGCCGGCCCGTGATCCACTACGGCAGGGTGCCCGCGTTCAAGCCCGACACCTGGGACTTCCGCGTCTTCGGCGCCACCGCCTCGGGCCAGGAGCACTGCCTGTCCTGGGACGACTTCGAGCGGCTGCCCCGCACCACGTCCATCGCCGACTTCCACTGCGTCACCAAGTTCTCGCTCATGGCCAACGAGTGGCGCGGCGTGGCCCCGGCCACGATCATGGGCGCCGCCCCGCCCGGCCCCGGCGTGCGCCACGTGATGATCTGGGCCGAGTACGGCTACAGCGCCAACCTGCGGATGTCCGACTTCGCCGCGCCCGGCACGCTGTTCGCCATGGAGCTCGACGAGAAGCCTCTCAGCCCCGACCGGGGCTTCCCGCTGCGCATCGTGGTGCCCCACCTGTACGCGTGGAAGAGCGTCAAGTGGGTGCGCGGCATCGAATACCTCCTGGAGGACCGCCGCGGCTTCTGGGAGGAGCGCGGCTACCACAACGTGGCCGACCCCTGGCGCGAGCAGCGCTACTCCTACCAGGAAGAACCCGGCGAAGGGCCGCCCTGACCTCACTGCGGGTTTCCCCTCGGGCACGCTCTGTTTTGGCTACGGTTTCCCGCATGCTGACCACCGCGTGCGTGGCTGTGTCCGGTCTGGCGTCCGGTCTGGCGTTCGTGCTGGGCTACGGGCTCGCCCGCACCCTAGGGCGCCGCCAAGGGCCACCGGAGCGCCGCAGGGCGGACGACGCGACGTTCACCACGTTGCACGTCGCCGCGATGGCCGCCCCGGCCCTGCGCGCCGGGCTCGACCGAGACTCCGCCCGCAAGGCCGTACGGCACCTGCGCACCCTGCTCGGCACCCAGGCCGTCGCCATCACCTCGGTCGACGCCGCGCTGGCCTGGGAGGGGCCGTGCACCGGCGACGTGCTCACCCACGCCCGCGCCACGCTGGCCGCGGGACGGGCGCAGGTGTTCCCCGGCGAGCCGCACGGGGCCGTCGTGGTGCCGCTGACCGTGGCCGGCTCGGTGGTGGGCGCGCTGGCCGCCTTCGACGACCAGGTCAGCGCCGCGCTCGTGCGTACCGTGACCGAGGTCGGCCGCTGGGTCTCCGGCCAGCTCGAACTGGCCGAGCTCGACTCCTCCCGGCGGCGCGCGACGGAGGCCGAGATGCGCGCCCTGCGCGCCCAGATCTCGCCGCACTTCGTCTACAACGCGCTCACCACGATCGCCTCGTTCGTGCGCACCGACCCCCGGCGGGCCCGCGAGCTGCTGCTCGACTTCGCCGACTTCTCCCGCTACGCCCTGCGCCGCGCCCGCGACTTCACCACCCTGGCCGACGAGCTGACCTGCGTCGATCGCTACCTGCTGCTCGAACGCGCCCGCTTCGGCGACAGGCTGCGCTTCAGCATGCAGGTGTCGCCGGAGGTGCTGCCCGTGCCGGTGCCGTTCCTGTGCCTGCAACCCCTGGTCGAGAACGCCATCAAGCACGGCATGCGCGACCGCGGCGGGCTCGGCGAGGTCCGCGTGGTGGTGCGCGACGCGGGCCTCGAGGCGCACATCACGGTCGAGGACGACGGCGCCGGGATGGACCCCGAGTGCGCGCGCCGCCTGCTGGACGAGGACCCGGCCCGCGAGGGCAGCGGCATCGGCCTGGCCAACGTGGACCTGCGCCTGCGCCAGATCTACGGCGACGGCTACGGGCTCGTCGTGGAGACCGGCCTGGGCGCCGGCACGAAGGTGCGCCTTCGCGTGCCCAAGACCAGACCTGGCTCCATGTAGTCAAAACATTACGCTATGCTGACGTGACTCTTGTGACCTCTGCTCTTATACGGCAGCGTGGTGCACATGCTGAGGGTTCTGGCCGTCGACGACGAAGTGCCCGCTCTTGAGGAGCTCGCCTACCTGCTGCGCCAGGACGAGCGCATCGAGCACGTCGCGACCGCGGCCGACGGCGTCACGGCGCTGCAGGACATGGTCCAGATGATCGGTGGCGGGGAGCGGCTCGACGGGGTGTTCCTCGACATCCGGATGCCCGGCCTCGACGGGCTCGACCTGGCCAGGCTGGTCGGCGGCTTCCCCAGCCCGCCGCGGCTGGTGTTCGTCACGGCCCACGACGACTGCGCGGTGCAGGCGTTCGAGCTGGAGGCGGTCGACTACCTGCTCAAGCCGGTCAGGGCCGAGCGCCTGTCGGAGGCCGTACGCAGGCTGGAGGCCGTCACCTGCCCCGCGCCCGAGCCGGCCCAGGACGACGTGATCCCGGTCGAGCTGGGCGGGCGCACCCGGTTCGTGCCCCAGCAGGCCATCTGGTACGCCGAGGCCAAGGGCGACTACGTCCGCCTGCACACGGTCGACGGCAGCTACCTCGTCCGCATGTCGCTGGCCGCGTTGGAGCGGCGCTGGTCGGAGGCCGGGTTCATCCGCATCCACCGCAGCACGCTGGTCTCGGGCCGGCACGTCAGCGAGTTGAGGTTCGACGGCGGCCGGGTGACGCTCACCGTCGGCACCGAGACGCTGCGGGTCAGCAGGCGCCACAGCCGCCAAGTGCGCGAGCAGCTCGTCCGCCAGCACCGGGAAGTGATCTCGTGACCGCGCCCGGCCGCAGGGTCGTGGCCCGGTGAGCGTGGGGCGGCGCGTCGTCGTGTCGCGACGGCCCGCCGCGCTCGGGCACGGCCCCGCCTCCGTCCGCCCCGCCTCCGTCCGCTCCTTCGACGGGAGCGCCGCCACCGACGTGCCCGCCATCGTGGGCCTGCAGTTACGGCAGGGCCTGCGCACCGTGGCCGCCGTGGGTGGGCTGCTGGTCGGCGCGCCCGTCCTGGCGGCCTGGGTGCCCGACCCGTGGGCCTGGGTGGCGCTGTCGGTGGCCATGCAGGCGGCATGGGTGGCGCTGGCCGTGCGCCAGCTCAGGCGGGCCGAGCGGCTGGAACGATGAGCGTCGCGGTGCTGACCGGGATCGCCTTCGTCGGCGTCCTGGGCGTCGTGGCGGGGGCCGCGCGGCCACGCCGTTCCGTCGGGATGTCGGACTTCCATGTGGCGGCCAGGGCCGTTCCCCCCTGGTGGAACGGCGCCGCCATCAGCTCCGAGTTCACCTCGGCCGCCGCCTGCCTGGGCACGGCCGGGCTCATCGCCGCCCACGGCTCGCCGATGTTGTGGTACCCGGCGGGGGCGGCGGCCGGGTTCGTCCTGGTGCTGGCGCTGGTGGTGGCGCCGTTGCGGCGCTCGGGGACGTACACGCTGCCGGACTTCGCCGAATGGCGGCTGGGCTCGGCTCGGCTGCGCGGCTTCACCACCTGCTTCGTGCTCGTCATCGGGCTGGTGCTGCTGGTCGCGCAGTTGCACGCGGCCGGGGCCGTGGTGCGGCTGCTGACCGGGCTGCCGCCGTGGCTGGGCTGGGCGGCCGTCGCGGCGGCGGCGCTGGGCGTGGCGTTCGCCGGAGAGCTGGGCAGCGTGACGAGCGTGCAGGCCGCGCAGTTCTGGCTGAAGCTGGTCGTCTTCCTCGGGGTGGGGGCGGCCTGCTGGTGGGCCTCGGGGGGCCGGCCGCCCGCCGGCGGGGCGGCCTGGTTCGAGGGGGCGTACCGGACCGGGGGCGCGGAGCTGGCGGGGGCGGGCGACCCGTCGCTGCCGGGGGTGCTGGCCGTGCTGCTGGCCTGCGCGCTGGGCACCGTGGGGCTGCCGCACGTGATAGTGCGGGTCTACACGTGCAGTGACGGGAGCGGGGCCCGGCGGGCGATCGTGGCCACGCAGGTGATGCTGGCCGCCTTCTGCGTCGTGCCGCCGCTGTACGGGGTGCTGGGGCACGTACACGTGCGGGGCGCCGCGGCCGACGAGATGATGCTCCTGCTGCCCGCCAGGCTGCTTCCCGGGGTAGTGGGGGAGGCGCTCACGGGTCTGCTGGCCGCCGGGGCGTTCGCGGCCTTCCTGGCCACCACGGGGGGCGTGCTGGCGGCCGTCGGGGGCGCGGTGTCGGCGTGCGTGTCGCGGGGTGGGGCGCGGGGTGGGGCGCGCTCGTTCCGGGCGGCGGTGGCGGCGGTCATGGTGGCCGCGCTGGCCGTGACGGCGGCCACCACGCCGGGCGCGTCGGTGCCGCTGATGCTGCTGGGCTTCAGCCTCTCGGCGGCGACGTTCTGTCCCATGCTCGTGCTCGCCATCTGGTGGCCCCGGCTCACGGACGCGGGCGTGGCGGCCGGGATCGCGCTCGGCGGGGGCGTGACGGCGGCGCTGGTGGTGGCGGAGCAGGCAGGCGTGTGGACAGGGGCGCTCACTTCCTGCCCCGCGCCGGTGGCCGTACCCGCTGCGTTCGCAGGGATGATAATGATTTCCCTGGTCACACCGGGTCGCACGCCTCGGGGGGTGGGCTCGATGATGGGCAGGATGCATCTGCCCGAGCATCTCGCGGGCCCCCCGGCCCACCGTTCGTCGCACCACGAAGGCCGCTCGTCGCATGAGCACTCTCCGTATGGCGATGACTACTGACCGTTCGACGAGCTGTCCGTAAACGGGGTTTCGCCCGCAAGATCGCGACCGTAGTGTTTCGGCATCGGAAGCCAACCCGGCGCATCGGGGGGGACGAGCCGCAAGGCTCACGAGAGGTCTGGTGCGCCGGCTTCACCGGCGACGCGCAGGTCGCCGCGGCGGTCGGGCCCTGACCGGGGGGTGGGGCCCGCCACGCCGGGTCCGTGAAGGGGCGCCCGCGCGGCCGCTGAACCCGGCCCACGATCCGGCCTTCGGGGGCGGTGGGATCGCGCGTGGGCGTCCCTGTCACGGTGTGTGCGCCGATGGGCGCGTCATCCGCCTTTTGCGCCACGCGGCCCGACGCGGGGCGCGTGGGTGCGCGCTCAGCCGTCACCGGGCCCCCAGGTGCGGTCTTAGGTGTCGCCCGGTGCCGGGGTGGGCTCAGGTGTCGCGTAGTTTCTTCAGCAGGGCGATGTCCTCGGCGTGCTTGGGAGCCTTGCCCGGCGTCTCGATGCAGATCGGCACCCCGGCCACCGCCGGATGCCGCATCAGCTCGGCGAACGGCTCCGCGCCGATGTGCCCGGCCCCGATGTTCTCGTGGCGGTCCTTCTTCGCGCCGCACACGTCTTTGGAGTCGTTGGCGTGGATCAGCTTGAGCCGGCCGGGCGCGATGGCGTGCAGGGCGTCGAACGTCTCCTTCACCCCGCCCGCGGCGGCCAGGTCGTGCCCGGCGGCGAAGGCGTGGCAGGTGTCGAGGCAGACGCCCACGCGCGGATGCCGGTCGAGCGCGGCCAGATAGGGCTCGAGGTCCTGCACGGTGGCGCACAGCATGGCGCCCTGGCCCGCCATCGGCTCCAGCAGCAGGTCGGGCCCGCCCTCCGGGATCTCGTCGAGCAGCGGCAGCAGGTTTTCGCGCACCTGGCGCATCGCGTCGTCGTGCGGCTGCGTCACCGCCGAGCCGGTGTGCACCACCACCCCCTTGGCGGCGATCTCCGCCCCGCGCCGCAGCGTGTGGCGCACGGTCGCGATGGAGTTGGCCAATGTCTCGGGGCTGGGCGAGCCGAAGTTGACCAGATAGGTCGTGTGGACGAACGTCTCCACGCCCGACTCGGCCAGCTTCGCGTCCTCATCGGGCCTGCCCTCGGTGAGCGCCCACCCGCGCGGGTTGGTGACGAACACCTGGATCATCTCGGCGCCGATCTCGGCCATGTATTTCAGGCCGCCCGTAGCCAGGCCGCCCGCCACGGACACGTGTCCGCCGATCAGGGATTTCGCGCTCATGATGGCTATCAGTCTAGGCGCGGCGGCGGACGCCTCCGTCACGGTGACGCCCCCGGACCGGCGCGTACGGACAAAGGTTGGTCCAAGACACCGGGCACTCGCCCTTCGGGCCGCCCGCCCCGGGGAACGCCCTAACGCGTCCGCAGCCGCAGGCCAGACAGGAGAGTCCATGCGTGCCATCGCCATTTCCGACTTCGGGGCAGCCCCGGAGCTCGTCGAGGCGCCCGAGCCCGAGCCCCAGCCGGGCGAGCTGCTCGTACGCCTGCGCGCCGCCGCCTACAACCCGGTGGACGCCAAGATCGCCGCTGGGGCCATGAAGCACCGGATGCAACCTAGGTTCCCGTTCATCATGGGCCAGGACGGCGCCGGGGTCGTGACCGCGGTGGGCGCCGAGGTGAGCGGCTTCCGTCCGGGCGACGAGGTCTACGGCCGCTTCAGCGACCCCGCGCGCGGCCTGGGCAGCTACGCGGAGTACGGAGTCGTGGCCCAGGACGGCCCCGTCGCCCGCATGCCCAAGGGCATGATCCCCGAGCAGGCCGCCGCGGTGCCCACCGCCTGCGCGACGGCCAGGACCCTGGTGGAGGCCGCCCGCCTGGACGAGGGCCACACGGTGCTCGTCGTCGGCGCGACGGGCGGCGTGGGCCAGGCGGTCATCCAGCTCGCGGCACTGGCGGGGGCCCGGGTCATCGCCACCGCCGCGCCCGCCGACGCGGACCTCGTACGCGGGCTGGGCGCGGCCGAGACCGCCGACCACACCACGGGCCGGCTCGCCGACCAGGTGCTCGCCGCCCACCCCGACGGCATCGACGCGGTGCTCGACCTGGTCACCCCGGCCGGCGCCACCAAGCCCGTGGAGGAGCTGTTGCGTCCTGGCGGCGTGATCTGCAGCATCGTGCACGCGCTCGACCTCGACGCGCTGGCCGCCAGGGAGCTGCGCGGCGTGAACGTGGTCAACCAGGTCACCGCCCAGACGCTGGCGGAGCTGGCCGACCTGATCGACGCCGGCCGGCTCAAGGTACGGGTGCAGGCCCAGGTGCCGCTGGACCAGGCTCCCGCCACGCTGTCCCGCCTGGCCGCCGGGCACGCCAGGGGGAAGACCGTCTTCACCATGTGAGCGGGGTTGGAGCATGACACGAAAAGTGCCGCCGATCCGGGTCGCGAATTGGGAGTTCTCGGGGATGGACCGGGCAGCGGGCGCGTGTGTGTACTGCTGACATGTCCGACAACGACTCCGGCACCGGCGGCGGCGCCGCGCTCCTGGTCTTCAACGCCCGGCCGCCCGCCGAGGCCGAGGCCGGTCTGCTGGCCTGCTGCGCCTCGCCCGCGTTCGCCGCGCGGGTGGCGGCGCGCAGGCCGTACGGAGACCTGGACGGGCTGCTGGCCGCCGCCGAGGCGGCCGTGCGGGCACTCGGCTGGGACGACGTGCTGGAGGCCCTGAGCGCGCACCCCAGGATCGGGGAGCGGGCGGACGGCGGCGGCAGGACGGCGGCCTGGTCCCGGCAGGAGCAGTCGGGCGTCGAGGACGGCCTGCGCGCCGCCCTCGCCGAGGGCAACCGCGCCTACGAGGAGCGGTTCGGTCACGTCTACCTCGTCTGTGCCACCGGGCTCACCGGCTCCCAGATGCTGGCCAGGCTCAGGGAACGGCTGGGCAACGAAGGGGAGCGCGAGCGCGAGGTCGTCCGCGCGGAGCTGGCCGCGATCACCCGGCTGCGGCTGGGGAAGCTGATGCAGGAGGGGGCATGAGCTTCTCCACCCACGTGCTGGACGCGGTCACCGGCCGCCCCGCCGCCGGCCTGCGCGTACGCCTCGAACACGACGGCCGGGTCGTGGCCGAGGGACGCACCGACGCCGACGGCCGCCTCAAGGGCTGGGACCCCGGGGCCGGGGTCCACCGGGTGGTGTTCGACACGGGGGAGTATCTGGAGGAGACCTTCTACCCCGAGGTGGTCGTCACCTTCACCGTGACCGACCCCGCCCAGCACTATCACGTGCCGCTCCTGCTCAGCCCGTACGCCTACTCCACCTACCGAGGGAGCTAGATGACCGTCAGGCTCGGCGCGAACCGCTACGGCAAGGCGGAGACCAGGCTCGTCCACGTGGTCAGGGACGGCCCCGTGCACCACCTCAAGGACGTCAACGTCAGCATCTCGCTGTCGGGCGACATGGAGGCGGTCCACCTGACCGGCGACAACGCCGCCGTGCTGCCGACCGACACGCAGAAGAACACGGTCTACGCCTTCGCCAGGCGGCACGGCGTCGGCGAGATCGAGGAGTTCGCGCTCAGGCTGGCGGGGCACTTCACCGCCACGCAGCCGACGATCCAGCACGCCAGGGTGGAGATCGAGGAGTACGGCTGGAACCGCGCGGGACCGCACTCGTTCGTGCGCGCCGGGGGCGAGGTGCGCACGTGCGTGGTGCACCACGACCGCGACGGGCGCCGTACGGTGGTGTCGGGGCTGACGGACCTGGTGGTGCTGAACACGACGGGGTCGGAGTTCCACGGTTACCTCGTGGACGAGTACACCACGCTCCCGCCCGCCACCGACCGCGTGCTGGCCACCGCGGTCGCCGCCCGCTGGCGGCACGCAGGGGACGAGACCCCCTCCTACGCCACGTCGTACGAGGAGGTCCGGGGGGCGCTGCTCGACGCGTTCGCGGGCACCCACAGCCTTTCCCTCCAGCAGACCCTCTACGCCATGGGCGAGCGGGCCCTCGCCACCTCCCCCGGGATCTGCGAGATCAGGCTCTCCCTGCCGAACAGGCACCACTTCGCGGTGGACCTGTCGCCGTTCGGCCTGGACAACGACAACGAGGTCTTCTACGCCGCCGACCGCCCGTACGGACTCATCGAGGGCGGCGTGCTGCGCGAGGACGCGCCCGACGCCGGATTCGCCTGGGAGTAGGCAGACTGGGAGTAGGCAGACATGGACTTCTTGCGCCCCACGACGTGGGAGGAGGCGCTGGCCGCCAAGGCGGACCGACCCGAGGCCGTGCCCATCCAGGGCGGCACCGACGTGATGGTCGAGCTGAACTTCGACGTGCGCAGGCCGGAGGCGCTGCTCGACCTCAACCGGGTGGCCGAGCTGCGGGAGTGGTCGATCGCGGGCGGGTTCTGCCGGGTGGGGGCGGGGGTGCCGTACGCGGCGGTCATCGAGGAGCTGGGCGGGCCCCTGCCTGGGCTGGCGCAGGCCGCCCGTACGGTGGGCTCGCCGCAGATCCGCAACCGCGGGTCGGTGGGCGGGAACCTGGGCGCGGCCTCGCCCGCGGGCGACAGCCATCCGCCGCTGCTGGCGGCAGGGGCGGTGGTCGAGGTGGAGTCGTACGGGCGCGGGGTCAGGATGATCCCGGCCGCCGAGTTCTACCTCGGCGTCAAGCGCAGCGCGCTGGAGCCGGACGAGCTGATCAGGGCCGTCCACGTGCCGCCCGCCACCGGGCCGCAGTACTTCTCGAAGGTCGGCACGCGCAACGCCATGGTGATCGCGGTGTGCTCGTTCGCGATCGCGCTGCACCCGCGCGAGCGGCGGGTCGGCACGGGGCTCGGCTCGGCCGCGCCCACCCCGCGCCGCGCCCTGGAGGCCGAGGAGCTGCTGGCCGCCGAGCTCGACTGGGACGCGCCGCTCGACCCCGCCCTGCTGCGGCGCTTCGGCGAGCTGTGCGCGCGCGCCGCCGCGCCGATCGACGACGTGCGCGGCACCGCCGCCTACCGCGTGCACGCCATCGGCGTGCTGGCCCGCCGCACGCTCACCTGGGCCTGGAACGACCACCTGGAGAAGAGGGCCGCCTGATGCGCGTCACGTTCACCGTCAACGGCCGCGAGGAGAGCGCCGAGAACGTCTGGGAGGGCGAGAGCCTGCTGTACGTACTACGCGAGCGCCTGGGCCTGCCCGGCTCCAAGAACGCCTGCGAGCAGGGCGAATGCGGCTCCTGCACGGTCTACCTGGACGGCCTGCCCGTCTGCGCCTGCCTGGTGGCCGCAGGGCAGGCCGAGGGGCGGCGGGTGCGCACGGTCGAGGGGCTCGCCGACGGGGACCGGCTCGACCCGGTGCAGGAGGCGTTCGCGGAGTGCGGGGCCGTGCAGTGCGGCTTCTGCACGCCGGGACTCCTGGTGCAGGCACACGACCTGCTCGAACGCGTGCCCCGGCCGTCGGACGCGGAGATCAGGGAGGCGCTGGCGGGCAACCTGTGCCGGTGCACCGGCTACGAGAAGATCCTCGACGCGGTACGCCTGGCCGCCGCACGCAAGGCGGACACCCTGTGACCGGCCCCACGTTGATCATCGAGAACGTCCATGTCGCCCCCGTCAACGGTCCCGAGATCGAGTCCGGATACCTCAGGATCGAGGGGGACCGGATCGCCGAGGTGGCCGCCGGGCCCGCCCCCGAGATCCCCGGCGCCACCCGGATCGACGGCACCGGCTGCCTGGCCACCCCCGGCCTGGTCAACACCCACCACCACCTCTACCAGTGGGCCTCGCAGGGGCTGGCCCAGGACGCCACGCTGTTCGAGTGGCTGGTCGCCCTCTACCAGGTGTGGGCCGCCATGGACGCCGAGGTCGTCGCGGGCGCGGCCACGGCCGGGCTGAGCTGGCTCGCCCTGTCGGGCTGCACCACCTCCAGCGACCACCACTACATCTTCCCCAAGGGCAGAGGCGACCTGCTCGCGGCCGAGATCGAGGCCGCCCGCGCGGTGGGCCTACGCTTCCATCCGGCGCGCGGCTCCATGGACCGGGGGGAGTCGCAGGGCGGGCTGCCGCCGGACGACGTCGTCGAGGAGCTGGACGAGATCCTGACCACCACGGCCGAGGCCGTGGACGCCTACCACGACCCGTCGCCCTCCTCCATGCTGCGCGTCGCCGTCGCGCCGTGCTCGCCGTTCTCGGCCAGCGCCGAGCTGATGACCGAGTCGGCGGCCCTGGCCCGCGCGAAGGGCGTACGGCTGCACACGCATCTCGCCGAGACGCTCGACGAGGAGGAGCACTGCCGCGAGCAGTTCGGGCTGCGGCCCGTCGACTACATGGAGAAGCTGGGCTGGCTCGGGCCGGACGTGTGGTTCGCCCACGCCGTGCACCTGAGCGACGCCGACCTCGGCAAGCTGGCCGCCACCGGCACCGGCTCCGCGCACTGCCCCTCCTCCAACGGGCGGCTCGGCGCGGGCATCGCCCGGGTGTCGGAGATGCTGCGGCAGGGGGCGAACGTGGGGCTGGGCGTGGACGGCAACGCCTCCTCCGAGCTGACCCCGCTGGCCGGGGAGATGCGCCAGGCTCTGCTCCTTCAGCGCGCCAGGTACGGCCCCGAGGCCCTCACCGCCAGGCAGGCCCTGGAGCTGGCCACCCTGGGCGGCGCCCGCAACCTGGGCAGGGAGGCCGAACTCGGCACGCTCGAACCCGGCAAGCTCGCCGACCTGGCCCTGTGGCGGATCGACGGGCCGTTCACGGAGGCCAAGGCCGACCCGGTCTGCGCGCTGGTCTTCGGGCCGCCGCCGCCGCTGGCCCGGGTGCTGGTCGGGGGCCGTACGGTGGTGGCCGACGGCGAGCTGCGCACGCTGGCCCAGGACGCGGCCGGTCGCGCGGGCGCCGAGGCCCACCGGAGGCTGCTGCGGCTGGCGCGCGAACGCGGCGTCACGGCCGCCCGGCAGGTCCGCAGGGAGGACGGCGTGGGGGCGTAGTGACCGGGTGGAATCCCGTCCCGTGCCTGCGTACTAGGGTGGAAAGGTAGGAAACGAGAGGGAAAGGGCGGTCTCGTGGCGGAGGAACTCCCAGACGGGCGGCTGGCGCAGCTCAAGAGCACGTTCGCGGCGATCGACACCGACGGCGACGGCTACATCAGCGAGGCCGAGCTGAGGCGGCACTTCCCCGGGCTCTCGGAGGAGGCGCTCGGGGCCATGAGCCAGGAGGCCGACTTCGACCAGGACGGCCGCTACTCCTTCGAGGAGTTCGTCCGCACGGTGTCCTAACGGTGTCCTAACGGTGTCCTAGGTGCGCCGGGCCCCTGCCGGGCCCTTGCTCGCGCGGGCGCCGGGGACTCATGGTGCGGACAGCGTCCGTTCCAGTGGGGTGCGGAAGCGGGGCGTGACCCGGACGTCGCGGAGCCAGGCGGCCAGCCCGGCCGCCTCGGCCTCGATTATGGCCACGGCGTCCGCGCCCACGTCTTCCAGCAGCCGCCACACGATCTCCCCGTCGGGACGCTGCGCCCAGCCGCCCACGACCCGGCCGTCCCACCACACGGTCGGCCCCACGTTGCCGCTGCGGTCGAACAGCTCGGCCCGGTGCTCGGGGAGCAGGTACCAGTCGCGGGCCTGCCAGCCCATCGGGGTCGGGTCGAGCGCGGGCAGCAGCGCCGCCCACGGCTCGGGCGCGGCGTCGGCCCGGTCGCTGGGCCCGTCGCTGGGCCCGCCACTGGGCCCGTCGTGGGGTCCCTCGCCGGGGAGGTCGCCCGGCAGGACGTAGCCGGTGCCCTCGTCCAGGCGCACGGCCACGGCGCCGACGGCGGCCAGGGCGCGGCGGACGTCCTTGAGCGTCCAGCCGGTCCACCACTTGAGGTCCGCCTCCGTGCCGGGGCCGAACGCCGCCAGCCACCGGCACACCAGCTCCGCCTGCGCCTCGTGCACGGCCAGCTCCGCCATCTCGGGGGCCAGGCCCCAGTAGTGCGTGCCGCTGACCCAGGTGCCGGACACGCGGGCGCCGCGGACGAGCCGGCCGTCCATCGCCATCAGGGACAGCAGGCGCGACCCCACGCTCACCACCCCCTCGTACGGCTTGCCCACGGCCACCCTGAACCGCTCGCGCAGCCGCGGCTCCAGCACCCCCAGCTCGGCCGCCGTCGCGTCGCCCGACTCGGCCAGCAGCCGCAGCACGGCCGCCTCGACGTCCTCGAGCCGCGCCGCGTCCCAGCCGCCCTCCGCGAGCAGCTTCAGCACCGACGCGCGCTCCTTGCGGGCGATGGCCAGTGCCGAGGAGTGGTGCACGACCGGTACGAGCCGCGCGGGCACCACGAAGACCGTACGCCGCATGCCGGTCATGCGCACCAGCGTGCGGTCCGCGTACAGGGATCGCTCGACCGGCGCGGGATCGGGGGCGGCCAGCCGCGCGCCCGCCGACAGGAACACCGTGGCCGGGTCGGTGCCGTGCAGCGCCACCACGGACGCCGCCGCCTCCTCCGGCGTGGCCGCCTTACGGGCCAGCCGGTGCCGCAGCGCGAGCCGCGCCCGCCGCTGCCGGGTCGAGATGAGCGGCGGCGAAGACTGCGCCGGCAGGGACTGCGGTGGTGGAATCGGCACGAACGCCCCCTTTTCTCGTGGTGAGCATAGTGGGCGCCCGGATGGGCAGCGGGCGTGACGAGGCCCACGCCACCGCCGTCGACGGGGCGTGGGCCCGAGGTGGTCAGCGACCGCTACTCGACGTACCACGTCGTCCAGCGCGGCGGCCTGGCCGTGCTGAACACGTCCTCACAATTGCAGTTGCCGCATCCAGGGAGCATTTCCGCACCTCGCCTTTGCCTAGGGGAGTAGGTCTTCTACCCGTCGCGACGTGCCCCCACGCTGACGTGCCTGCCAGAGTTCCGGACGAGTCCCGGCGGTATACCGGCGTGGTTCCCCGTAACACGCGAATGTCAGGATGTTGAGTCACGCCTTCCTGCCCGCTCGCACCGGGCAGGAAGGCGTGTCAGGACATTGTTCATCATCAGGTGGGAGTTCGTTGTGGTTCAGCACGTTCTTGTCGCCCCTGACAAGTTCAAGGGGTCGCTGACGGCCGCCGAGGTGGCCTCCCGGGTGTCCGCCGGTCTCGGTGTGCCCACGGTCGAACTGCCCGTGGCCGACGGCGGCGACGGGACGGTCGACGCCGCCGTCGCGGGCGGCTTCAGCCGGATCACGATCGAGGTCACCGGGCCGACCGGTGAGCGCGTCCCCGCCTCGTACGCCTGGCATGCCGCCGACACGGCCGTGGTCGAGCTGGCCGAGGCGTCCGGGCTGCGCCGCCTGCCCGGCGAGCCCGAGCCGCTGACCGCCACCAGCTACGGCACCGGCGAGCTGATCGCCGACGCCGTGCGCCGCGGCGCCAAGCGGATCGTCCTGGGCCTGGGCGGCAGCGCCTGCACCGACGGGGGAGCGGGCCTGGCGCAGGCCCTCGGCGCCCGCCTGCTCGACGCCGACGGCCACGACCTGCCGCGCGGCGGTGCGGCGCTGCGGAAGCTGGCCCGCATCGACCTGTCGGGTTTCCTCGACGTCGCGGGGGTCGAGTTCGTGGTGGCCAGCGACGTGGACAACCCGCTCCTCGGCCCGCACGGCGCCGCCGCCGTCTACGGGCCGCAGAAGGGCGCCACCGCCGACGACGTCGCGACGCTGGAGGCCGGTCTGGCCCGGCTGGCCGCCGTCGCCACCGCCACCCACGGGCTGATGGGGGCCGTGGAGCACGACGGTGTCCCGCGCGCGATGGGCGTGGCGGGCGCGCCGGGGGCGGGGGCGGCGGGCGGGGTGGGGTTCGCGGCGCTGGCGTTCCTGCACGCCGAGATCCGGCCCGGCATCGACTACCTGCTCGACCTGCTCGGGTTCGGCGAGCACGTGAAGGGGGCGCGCCTGGTGATCACGGGCGAGGGCTCGCTCGACGAGCAGTCGCTGCGCGGCAAGGCGCCCATCGGCGTGGCGCAGGCCGCGGCCAGGGCGGGCGTGCCCGTGGTGGCCGTCTGCGGGCGCCGTACGCTCGGCGACGCCGAGCTGAAGGCCGCGGGCATCGAGGCCGCCTACGCCCTGACGGACCTGGAGCCCGACCCGGCCCGCTGCATGTCCGAGGCCGGGCCGCTGCTCGAACGCCTCGCCGCCCGGCTCGCCGCCGACCAGCTTCCGGGGGGAGCTGAATGACCCCTTTCGACCTGGTCGTCAGGTCCCGCAGGACCGTCACGCCCGAGGGAGAGCGGCCCGCCGCCGTCGCCGTACGGGGGGAGAAGATCGCCGCCCTGTACGACCACGCCGCCCCGCTCGCCGCCACCGAGGACATCGACCTGCGCGACCTGGCCCTCCTGCCCGGCCTGGTCGACACCCACGTGCACGTCAACGAGCCAGGACGCGCCCACTGGGAGGGCTTCGCCTCCGCCACCAGGGCGGCCGCCGCCGGAGGCGTCACCACGATCGTGGACATGCCGCTCAACTCGATCCCCCCGACCGTCAGCACCGAGGCCCTCGACGCGAAGCTGCGGGCCGCCGAGGGGAAGTGTCACGTGGACGTCGGGTTCTGGGGCGGGGCCGTGCCCGGCAACGTCAAGGACCTCGCGCCCCTGCACGAGCGCGGCGTCCACGGGTTCAAGTGCTTCATGTCGCCGTCCGGGGTCGAGGAGTTCCCGCCGCTGTCGGTGGCGGAGCTGCGGGTGGCGCTGGAGGAGGTGGCCGGGTTCGGCGGGCTGATGGTGGTGCACGCCGAGGACCCGGCGCTGCTCGCCGAGCCGGGCGGGCCGGGCTATCGGGAGTTCCTCGACTCGCGGCCCGGCGCCGCCGAGCGCAGCGCGGTCGAGACCGTCGTCCGGCTGGCGGAGGAGACCGGGTGCCGGGTGCACATCCTGCACGTCAGCGGTGCCGAGTGCCTGGACGTCCTGGAGGCGGCCAGGGCCGGGGGCGTGGCGGTGACGGCCGAGACCTGCCCTCACTACCTGACGCTGGCGGCCGAGCAGGTGCCCGAGGGGGAGACGGCGTACAAGTGCTGCCCGCCCATCCGTTCGGCGGCCAACCGCGACCTGCTGTGGGACGGGCTGGCCAGGGGCGTGCTGAGCTGCGTGGTGTCCGATCACTCGCCCTCGACGGCCGAGCTGAAGGTGCCCGACTTCGCGGCCGCGTGGGGTGGGATCGCCTCGCTCCAGCTCGGGCTCTCCGCCGTCTGGACGGAGGCCGCGCGGCGCGGGCACGGCCTGGCGGACGTCGTACGCTGGATGTCCGCCAATCCAGCCTCAATAGCCAATATTTCCGGAAAAGGTGGGATAAAGGTTGGCAATGATGCCGATCTCGTGGCCTTCGACCCCGCGGCCGACAACCTGATCGACGCGGCCCGCCTCCACCACAGGAACCCCGTCACCCCGTACCACGGCCGCACGCTCAAGGGCGCCGTCCTGACCACCTGGCTGCGCGGCCGCCCGGTGGACGGCGGCCCGCACGGACGATTCCAGTGGGGAGCCCGGTAGATGACGCCCTTCACCAGCCTGCCCGACCTCGCCCTGCGCGCCTACGGCGGCTCGGTCGTGGCGGCCAGCGACGAGTCCTTCGCCGAGAAGGAGAGCCTGATCAGGCCCGGCCGCCCGGTCTTCCGCCCGGAGACGTTCGGCAACAAGGGCCAGGTCTACGACGGGTGGGAGACCCGCCGCCGCCGCACGCCCGGCCACGACTGGGCCGTGGTGCGGCTCGGCCTGCCCGGCGTGATCCGGGGCGTGGTGATCGACACGGCCTGGTTCAAGGGCAACTACCCGCCGTACGCGTCCGTCGAGGCGACGGCCGTGTCCGGGCACCCGTCGCCCGAGGAGGTGCTCGCGGCCCCGTGGACCGAGATCGTGCCGAGGTCGGCGCTCAAGGGGGACACCGAGCACCACTTCGAGGTCGCCGACGAGGGCCGGCACACCCACGTACGGCTCAACATCCACCCCGACGGGGGCGTCGCCCGGCTCCGGGTGCACGGGGAGGTCCGCCCCGACCTGTCCGCGTACGAGGGCCTCGGCCTCGACCTGGCCGCCCTGGCCAACGGCGGCCTGGTCACCGACTGCTCCGACGAGTTCTACTCGACCCCAGAGAACGTCATCGCCCCGGGGCTCGCCCGCCACCAGGCGGAGGGCTGGGAGACCGCCCGGCGGCGCGACCGGGGCAACGACTGGCTCGTCATCCGGCTGGCCGGGCGCGGCATCGTCAGGCTGGCCGAGATCGACACCACGAACCTGCTGTTCAACGCGCCCGGCGCGGTGTCGCTGACCGGCCTGGACGGCGAACGCGAGGTGACGCTGCTGCCCAGGACCCGGCTGCAGCCCGACACGCCGCACCGCTTCCGCCTCGACCCGGCCGGGCCGGTCACCCACGTGCGGGTGGACATCTACCCGGACGGCGGCCTGGCCCGTGTCCGCCTCCACGGCCACCTGGCCTGACGCCCGGCGGGAGCACGGGTCTACTGCCAGAGGTAGACCGTGCTGCCCGAAGGGCGCTCGCTGTTGGGGAGGGGGCGCTGGTACTGCACGACGCCCCCGTTCGCCAGCCGCTGCACCTTCACCTTGAAGCCCAGCGCCTCTAACTCGGCCTCGGCGTCCTTGACGTTCTTCCCGATCACCCCGGGCACCAGGCTGAACTGCTGGTCGTCACGGGCCTCGGCGTCGCCGCCGCTGAACCACTGCCAGAAGTCCGTCTGGCACCGCGCCACCGTGATCATGACCGGCGCGCCCTGGTTGACCTCGGCCTTGGCCTTGGGCGACTGGGCGATGACCGTGCACGGCTCGGCGTCGTCGTCGACCTCGTTGACCTGCACCTGGAAGCCCTGCCCGCCGAGATAGCCGGCCGCCTCGTCCTTCGGCATGCCGGAGACGTCGGGCATGACGAGCCCGGCGCTGACGAGGATCTTGATCCTGGCGTTCTTCTTGACCTTCGCGCCCACCTGCGGCGAGGTGCTGATCACCTTGTCGCGCTCGACCCCCGCGTTGGGCACGCGGCTGACGGTGCCGACCGTCAGCCCGGCCTTGGCGATCGCGGCGCGGGCGTCGTTGCCGGTCATGCCCGACACGTTGGGCACCACGATGCGCTCGGGGCCCAGCGAGAGCACCAGCGTGACCGTCGAGCCCTCCTCCAGCTCGGCGCCGGGCCCCGGGGAGGTGCTGAGCACCAGGCCCTCGGCGAGCTTCTCGTCGTACTGGCCGTCGGCCTCGCGCACCTGCAGCCCCCGGGCCGCGAGCTCCCGCTCGGCGTCGGTGAGCTTCGAGCCGATCAGGCTGGGCACGGCGACGTATTCGGGCTGGGCGATGTACCAGCCGACCAGCCCGACCACGACCACCAGCACGGCGGCCAGCGTCACCAGGGGCCACTTGGGCCGGCGCGCGCGGTGCGCGGGCGCCTCCGCGCGCGGCTGGATCAGCGTGTGACCGGGGGCCGCCTGCGGCACCGACTGCGCCGCCGACGCCGCCGACATGGCGTGGCCCGCCGGCGGCTGGGTGTGCGACAGGACCGGGCCGGTGCCCGGCGGGACGCTCATCCGCGGCAGCATGCGGTGCGCGTCGACCGCCGCCACCAGCAGCGCGGTCGCGTCGGCAGGCCGCTCGTGCGGCTCACGGGCGGTCGCGTGGCCCACCAGCGTGTCGATCAGCGGCGGCACGTCGGGCGCCACCGAGGACGGCGGCGGCACGGTGTCGTGGACGTGCCGGTAGGCCACCGCCATCGGCGTCTCGCCGTCGTAGGGCTGCTGCCCCGTCACCAGCTCGAACAGCATGATGCCCGCGGCGTAGACGTCGCTGCGCACGTCGGCGGCGCCCATGGTGACCTGCTCGGGCGCCATGTAGCCGACCGTGCCGATCATCATGCCGGTGCGGGTCTGGTTGGTCGCCTCGATCGCCCTGGCCAGGCCGAAGTCGACGACCTTGACCCGGCCGTCGTCGGTCATCAGCACGTTTTCCGGCTTGACGTCGCGATGCACCATCCCGGCCTGGTGGGCCGCGCCGAGGGCGGCCAGCACCGGGATCATGATCTCGAGGGCCTCACGGGCCGGGAGCCTGCCGCGCTCGCGCAGGATGTCGCGCAGGGTGCGGCCAGGGACGTATTCCATCGACAGGTAGACGATGTCGTTGTCGGTGCCCTGGTCGAAGACGTGCACCACGTTGGGGTGGGACAGGCTGGCAACCGACTTCGCCTCGCCGATGAACCTCCGGACGAACGCCGGGTCCTCGGCGAGCGAGCGATGCATGACCTTCAGCGCCACCGTCCGGTCGAGCCGGATGTCCAGCGCGAGGTAGACGGTCGCCATACCGCCCCGGGCGATCCGGCTCTCGATGCGGTAGCGCCTATCGAGAAGCCGCCCGACCAGGGGGTCCGCAGTCGTCGTATCCACCCCGCCGAGTTTACGGGCGTTTTGGCCCCGGCATGGCCCTACCGCCCGAAACCGATGCGGAGACGTGCCGTAGGAACGCCCTCACGCCGTCATCGGAGAGGACGCCTCGGCGTAGCGGCGGCGCGGGATGCGCCCCGCCTGCCGCGCCTGCCGCCCGGCCACCACCGCCCCCTTCATGGCCGCCGCCATGAGGTCGGGCCGCTGCGCCCGGGTGACGGCCGTGGCCAGCAGTACGGCGTCGCAGCCCAGCTCCATCGCCAGGGCGGCGTCACTGGCTGTGCCGATGCCCGCGTCGAGGATCACCGGCACGCCGGCGGCCTCCACGATCAACTCGATGCTGTGCGGGTTGCGGATGCCCAGCCCGGACCCGATCGGCGCCCCCAGGGGCATCACGGCCGCGCAGCCGGCCTGCTCCAGCCGCCGCGCCAGCGCGGGATCGTCCCCGATGTACGGCAGCACCACGAACCCGTCGGCCACCAGCCGCTCGGCCGCGTCGAACGTCTCGATCGGGTCGGGCAGCAGCGTGCGCTCGTCGGCGATGACCTCGAGCTTGACCCAGTTCGTGCCCAGGGCCTCCCTGGCCAGCCGCGCCGTCAGCACGGCGTCGCCCGCGGTGAAGCAGCCCGCGGTGTTCGGCAGCACCTTGATGTCGCGCCCGCGCAGCACGTCGAGCACGGAGCCGCGCGCGCCTGGGTCGAGCCGCCGCATCGCCACCGTGGTCAGCTCGGTGCCCGACGCCGCCAGCGCCTGGTCGAGCACCTCCAGCGAGGGGGCGCCGCCCGTGCCCATGATGAGCCGGGAGGAGAACTTCTCCCCGGCGATGATCAGATCATCCACCTTGCACCGCCGTCAGAACCTCCACGCGGTCACGGTCGCTGAGCGCCGTCGTCTCCCAGGCGCCGCGGATGACCACCTCGTCGTTCAGTGCCACGGCCACGCCGGTGGTGGCCGCGGTCAATGTGCGTACGGCCTGCGCCACGGTCGTGCCGTCGGCCACCTCGTGCGTGGCCCCGTTGATGGTAACAATCATGAAATTTCCCGAAATCTCCCTGGGGCGCACAGCGCCGCCAGCTCGCTCTCCTCGCCCAGCAGAATGGCCGTCGTGAGCGGGGCCAGCAGCACGCCGCCCCGATGGTGCCCGGTCGCGTACGTCAGCCCCGGGGTGCCGCTCGGGCCGATGAGCGGCAGGTTGTCCGGCGTGCCGGGACGCAGCCCGGCCACCACGTCGCCGATCTCCAGCTCGGTGACGCCCGGCACCAGCTCTCTGGCGTCGCGCAGCAGCTCGTACAGGCCGCCCGCCGTGACCCTGGTGTCGAAGCCCAGCTCCTCCTGGGTGGCCCCGACCACCAGCTCACCGTCGCCCCGGGGGACCAGGTAGACCGACGAGCCGTGCACGGTGCCGCGTACGCAGCGGGTGAGCAGCGGATGCGGAGAACGCAACCGCATGATCTGCCCCTTGACCGGGCGTACCGGCACCTCGGCCAGCTCGGCGCTCCAGGCTCCGGCGGCCAGCACCACCCGCTCGGCCTCCAGGGTCTCGCCGCCGGGTCCGTCGAGTCGTACGCCCGTGACCGCGCCCGTGGCGGTGCCCGTGACGGTGCCGCCCGCGCGCAGCAGCTCGCGCGCCCGCGCCCGCACCACGGGCACGCCGCGCCG